>CAXRFJ010000277.1:0-22438 GCA_964229475.1 Rubrivirga sp. | reverse complement strand
TCCGGCACGAGCGTCCCGTGAGCGTCGAGCAGCCGGGCGTGGACGAACACCTGATCCTTTCCGTCGACCGCGAACGGCTGGCCGGACTCGTCGACGTGCAGCGCCAGCCGAGCGACGGGGCCGGGCGTGCGGACCGCGTGGCGCGCGGCCTCCCGTCCGTCGAGGTACGCGACGGCCTCCAGCGTCCCGGGCTCGAACGCGCCGACGGCGAAGGTGAACGGCGGGTGCGCGAGGTGCGTCGAGAGCCGGTCGGCGTCGGGCCGCTGGCGGGCGACGGCGCGGCCGTTGAGCCGCAGCTCGACCTCGTCGCAGTTGGAGAAGACGCGGACGTCGGTCGGCGAGTCGGGCGTCCAGTAGCTGGCGACGAAGGCCATCGGCCCCGAGTCGGCCTCGGCGTAGCGCTCGTCGGGGTCGCGCTGGCTCTGGAAGAACCAGTACGAGAACTTCGGCAGCCGGAACAGGTCCATGCAGCCCGACGACTCGACGTCGGGCGCGTAGCCGCGGTTGTAGTCGAACATCACCCAGAGCCCGTCGGCGAAGGCGATGGTCTTGCGGTTGTCGTTGTGGGCCTCCTGGAAGTTGGTGGCCTGCTGGAGGAGCGCCCGCTCGCCGTGCCAGCGGAGCTGGCGGGAGTTGGCGTCGTCCGGCGCGAGGTCGGCCCAGGCGTCCTGGTCGAGGCCGGCGTTCTGGGCGTAGTACTCCCAGTCGCCGTACTCGCTGACGAGGCAGGTCCGGTCCGTCACGTCCTCGCAGCCGCCGTGCTGGCGGGCCTGGATAAAGACGTCGTAGCCGTCGGTCCAGCCGCACGTGTAGCACTGGTCGCCGGGGTACTCCTCGTGGCCGAGGGCGTGCGAGGCGGCGACGAACTCGTCCGTCATCCACGACTCGTTGAGCGAGACCTCCCAGAGGATCACGCACGGATGGTTCCGGTCGCGGCGGATCATCGTCCGGCAGTTCGCCAGCTGGAGCTGGGCGAACGCCTCGCTCTCGCGGTCGAAGTACTGCCAGCCCGGGATGCAGTCCATGACCACGAGCCCGAGCGCGTCGCAGGCGTCCATGAACGCCGGGTCATGGAGGTAGTGCGAGAGGCGGACGTAGTCGAACCCGGCGTCCTTGATCTTCCTGGCGTCGCGCCACTGCGCCGCCGCCGAGATCGCGTAGCCGACATACGGGACCTCCTGGTGCCGGTTCGTCCCGCGCAGGAACATCGGCTCGCCGTTGATCACGAACCCGTCGGCCGAGATCTCGATGCGACGAAGCCCGACGCGTGTTTCCTCGGCGTCGACCACGCGGCCGTCCTCGACGACCTCGGTGCGGAGCGTGTAGAGGGTCGGAGTGAGGGGGCTCCACAGCTCGGGCCCGACGACGCGGAGCGTCTGGACGACCTCCGTGTCCGCCCCGGGCGCGAGGACGACGGGCGCGGACGTGGCCTCGGCGGCGACGTGGCCGTCGGCGTCTACGAGCACGGCGCGGACCGCGAACGTGCGCGGCCGACCGTCCGTGTTGGCGACGTGGACCTGCACCCACTCCTCCGCCAGCTCCGGCGAGGCCGAGAGCGTCCGCGCGAACACGCCGCCCGACGCCACCTTGTCGGCCAGGATCGGGTCGGTGATGTGGAGCCGGTCCTTGACGACGAGGTGGACGTCGCGGTAGAGCCCGCCGTAGTAGTTGAAGTCGAGGTCGGCGAGCGGCTTCGGGCCGGTGAGCGCGTTGTCCGTGTTGTCGAGGCGGACCGTCAACACGTGCTCGGCGCCGGGCCGGACGCGGTCGGTGAGGTCGAACCCGAAGGGCGTCCACCCGCCGAGGTGTTGCCCCAGCTTCTCGCCGTCGAGCCACACGTCGGCGACGTTCATGGCGCCCTCGACCTTGAGCCAGACGGACCGGCCCTCGGCCTCGGCGGGGACCGTGAACGCCTTGCGGTACCACGCCGTCCCCTGCCACTGGTACGTCTCGGAGCCGGGCGCGCCGGTCACGAGCGCCTCGACCTTGGCCGTGTGCGGGAGCGTCGCGGGCGTCCACGCGGCGTCGCCCGCGAGGGCGGCGGCCTCGGAGAGGTCGGCGCGGGCGAACTGCCAGTCGCGGGTAAAGTCGAGGCGGAGGCCGCCGCCCGGGAGCGGCCGCGGCGCGGCGAGGCCGGCGAGCGGCCAGCCCGCGAGCGCGAGGGCGGCCCCGCTGGCGGCGGTCGTCGAGAGGAAGTCGCGGCGGTTCATGCGGGGGGAGTCAGGGGCGGCGGGCTACCAGGCGAGCGTCACGCGCTCGACCTCGAAGCCGCGCGGGCCGTCCGCGCCGGCGGGCCCGTCGAGGGCGAACTGGAGGCCGTCGAGCTGCGCCAGGTCCGGCGCCGCGCCGTGGGCGTCCGAGTCGAAGCGGTACGGGAGGAACTGCGGGTACGGCCGCGGGAGGAGGTAGAGCGGGACCGGCCGGAGCGAGGCGACCGGCACCTCGACCGTGGCCCAGTCGGCGGGCAGGTCGACCGTCGTGCCCCAGGCGGTCCCGTCGCGCATCACGAGCGCCACGTCGAGCGGGCCGCCGCCCTCGGCCGCGCGCACGTCGACCCGAAGCACGGCCCCCTCGCCGACGTCGCCGAGGCGGGCGCGCTGGGCCTCGGGGACGACCGACCGGAGCGTGAAGTGGTGCGGCTCCCGCTCGAACGACGCCACGACGGCGCGGGCTGCCAGACGGCCGGGCTCGGAGCCAGCCACCCAGCCGGTCTGGAATGGGACGTAGCGCCAGGGCGTCGGGATGAGCAGGTCGTCGAGGTTCTGCCGCCCGTCGAACAGGACGAGCGGCGCGTCGGCCGCGGCGACGGGGACGCGCCACCAGTCGGTGCCGGTGTAGTCCCACGCGAACGGCACGCCGTCCATGTCGTCGGGGAACGTCCGCGCCTCGCCGCCCGCGTAGACCGTCAGGACGTACTCGCCGAGGCCGGTCCCGCCGTCGGCCACCTCGACGTCGGCGGCGTAGGTGAACGGGCCGGTCGGCTCCAGAAGCGAGCGCCGCGTGCTCCGCCAGTCGCCCATCCGCCGGAACGTGACGGCGACCGAGTCGACCGCCGACTCGGCGACCACCGTGGCCTCGACCGCGAACGACTGCCCCGCGACGACCTCGGCCGGCGGCGTGTGGCGGACCACCATCGGTCCACCGGTCGCCGGCGGCGCGTAGAACTCGCCGACGGTGCCGGTCCCGAACGCCGCGCGGGCGGGGTGCGCCGCCGCGTCCACGCCCGCCCGCGTGACGACGTAGACGCCGGGGCGGACCGTGAACGTCCGCCCGCTCACGCGCGGCTGGTGGTCGTTGCCGGCGTCGCGCGGCGCGACCGCGAAGCCCGCGCCGAGGTCGGGCAGGTCGAGCGTCATCGCGCGCTCGGCCCAGACGAGGCGGACGACCGCGCGGTCCAGGCTGCCGCGCGTGTACGGGTCCTCGACCTCGACGGCGTCCGGGTAGACTTCCAGCCGCCACGCGCCGTCTGCCAGCCGGTCGAGGAAGTACGCGCCTGTGCCCTCGTACTGCGCGACCGGCGACGAGCCGACGCCCGCGACGTGGCGGAGCGCGGCGGCATCGGGCGGCGCGGTGTCGGTGGGCGCGGCGTAGACGAACGCCGTGTCCGTCACCATCTCGCTGGTGACCTCGTCGAACGACACGCGGAACGGACCGAACGTCTCGCTCTCGGGATACGTCCCGTAGCTGGCGCCGCGCGGCGTCTGGCGGAACACCTCGCCCGCGATCAGGAAGGCGAGCGCCTTCTGCGGCGTGTAGACGAGGTTCAGGAAGTGCGTCTGGTAGTCCGTGTTGCTGTACGCGATCGCGAGGGCGTCGTAGGCGAACTGCGTGGCCCACTGGAAGCCGGCGCCGCGGAAGGCACGCGCCATGGCCGGGTAGAGGATCGGCGCGTGGACGTCGGCGCCGTCGAACTCGTAGACCATCCGCGCCTTGTCGCGGCAGTCCGGGAAGTCGGCGAACGGGAGCGGGAAGCGGTCGACGTTGGGGAGCGGGTTGCCGCCGAGCGTCCGGTTGCGGACCAGCCCGGTCGGGTACCACTGCGAGCTGACGCCCTGGACGTCGGCCGCGCAGACGGCCCGGCTGCTCGCGTCGGAGTAGCCCTCGCTGATGTTGAAGAAGATGGGCGTCCGCACGCCGCCGTCCCGCATCGCCGCGGCGAGCGTGTTCACCCACTCCGTGATCTCGTCCGGCCCGCCGCCGTAGCTCGGCTCGTTGAAGATCTCGAAGGCGATGACCTCCGGGTCGTCGGCGTAGCTCCGCCCGCGGTACGGGTTGACGTGCCGGACGAACTGGCCGAGGTAGCGGACCTGCGCCCGCCGCGCGTCGGGGTCGACGCTCGACTCGCCCTTCGAGTAGTGGTCCGAGAAGCCGTCCGTGTCCGGGTTCGGCTCGGGGTAGCCGGCGCCCCACCACGCGATCGGCGTCAGGAGCGTCTTGATGCCGCGCTCCGCCAGCCGCGCGACGAGGTAGTCGAGCAGGTCGAGGTGCTCGTTCTCGACGAGGTCGCCGTCGGCCGTTGAGATCTCGCGGTCCCACACGTGGACGCGGAACGCGTCCAGCCCGAGCCGCGCGAGGTGGGCCACGTCGCGGTCGATGGCCTCCTTCCGGTCGGCGCCGACGTAGCCGTGCGCGCGGTAGCCGTAGGCGAACGGGGTCGAGTAGTTGACGCCGAACAGGGCCACCTCCTCCCCCGTCGCGCTCCACCGGAAGACGCCCTCTCCGTCGACGTACGTGGGCGTCTCTGGCGACGGCGCCCGCTGCGCGCGGGTCGGGGCGGCGGCGAGGGCCGCCAGCAGGGCGAGGGCGAGGGCGCGCATGGGGCGGGGGCGAAAGTGGCGAGCCCCGCGGCCGGGCGACCGCGGGGCTCGGAGGGCGGCTACCGGAGGACCGTCACCGCGCGACTGGCGGAGGCGGTCGCGCCGCCTGCCGGGGCCGTCAGGCGGTAGACGTAGACGCCGGCCGGCACGGCGGCGCCGTCGGCGGCGCGGCCGGACCACGTCGCGACCTGCGGGCCGGCGGCCTGCGCGCCGTCGACGAGCGTGGCGACGCGGCGGCCGAGCACGTCGAACACCTCCAGGCGGACCGGGCCGGCCTCGCGGAGCGTGTACGCGATCTCGGTCCGGGCGCCGAACGGGTTCGGCGCGGCGCCGTCGAGCGAGAACGTGGCCGTCTCGGCGCCGCGCTCGGCGGCCGTCCCGCTGCCCACCGTCAGGCGGACGTTGTCCCACTCGACGTAGGAGTCCGGGATCGACGTGTTCTCGACCAGGACGCCGAGCCGGTTCCCGACGGCGGCCGGCGCGTCGGCGGCGTCGAACGTGACCGAGATCGGGAGGAGCGTGTCGTCGACGATGCCGCCGAAGTCGAACGTCGTCGTGGCGACGACCTGCCGAGCGCCGCCGTCGTCGTAGTAGAGCGAGACGTCGAACGTCGTCGTCTGCCAGCTCGCGCGGGCGTCGAGGTCGAGCGTGATCACGTCCCCGCTCTGGACGACGTAGTCGGTGAGCTGGACGATGGGCCCGTCGTCGCTCTGGAGCCAGGCGATCCACTCGCCGTCGGTCGCGAGGCCGGGGTTGTTGCCGACGCCGGAGTCGAACGTGGCGCCGGGGGCGTTGACGAACGACCACCCGGGGACCTGCGACCAGTCGGTGGTCTGCGTACCGGGCTGCTCGAAGCTGGGGTTCGTGACGGCGATGGCGTCCTGAGCGGCGGCCGCCGGGGCGACGGCCAGCGCGAGCGCCGTGAGGAGGGAGGGACGTAGCGAAGCGGTCATGGCGGTGCCCGGAGGCGGTTGGTGACTGCGCGGCCGACGAGCCGCTGGGGAAAGGGCCGCACGGCCCCCGGTGCCCCGCGCCCTCGGCCCCTCCCACACACCTGGAGGAGCCGGGGGCACGGAGCACGAGGCCCGCGACGACGGCGGGCCCGTGCTAGTAGCCCGGGTTCTGCTCGACGACGCCCTCGCTCTGGAGGACGACCGAGTACGGGATCGGGAAGAGGACGTGGTAGGGCTGGGCCTGCGAGCACTCGAGCCGCTGGGCGTACTCGATGTACTTGCCGTGCCGGATGAGGTCCTGCCGCCGGACGCCCTCGGCGTAGAGCTCGCGCCCGCGCTCGGCCAGGAGCGAGTCGCGGAGCGCCCCCTGCGACAGCCCCGACCACTCGGCCACGCCGGCCCGCGCGCGGACCGGGTTGACGTACTGGAACGCCTCGCTCGTCCGGCCCTGCTCGTTGACCGCCTCGGCGAGCGAGAGGAGGACCTCGGCGTAGCGGAAGACCGGCGTGTCGAAGTCGTAGGCCGGGCCGTTGCCCTGGATGGCCGTGTACTTCAGCGGGATGGCGCCCTGGAGCGCCGGCGAGGTGGTCCGCCCGCGGGCCGCGCCGCGCGCGTCGGTGTACTCGGCGACGACGGTGCCGAGGCGGAGGTCGTCGGCCTCGTACGTGTCGTAGAAGTCCCACGGCATCCAGAACCCGTACCAGCCCGGCCCGCGCGTGACGTCGATGCCGGTCGCCGTCCGGCCCGAGGCGTAGTTGCCCGGGATGACCTCCTGCGTCCAGTAGTTCGGCGACGACTGGTTGGCCGGGATGGCGTGGATGATCTCGTTGTTCTGCTCCTGGTTGAACACGTCGACGTAGTTCGGGAGAAGCGCGTAGCCCATGCCCATGACGTCGCGGGCGACGGCCTCGGCCTCGGCCCACCGCTTCTCCTGCATGTAGAGCCGGAGGAGCACCATCCGCGCGGTCCCCTTGCTCATCCGGCCCCAGTTGGCGGCGTCGCCGTTGTAGCGGTCCGGGAGCGACGGGATGGCCTCGAGGAGGTCGGCCTCCATCGCGGCCACGTACTCCGCGCGTGACGGGCGCGGCGTGATCGTGTTGTCGCTGAGCGTCTCGGGGTCGAGCTTGACGTTGACCGGCCCGTAGAAGTCGTAGAGGACGAACATGAGCCAGCCCCGGATGGCCCGGGCCTCGGCCACGTACTGGGCCCTCACGGCCTCCGAGACGGGCGCCTCCGACCGCTGGATCTTGTCGATCACGTCGGTCGCGCGGGCGACGTAGCGGATCTTGGCGTAGGTCGGGGCCTGGTCGCCGTCGAGGCCGGCGGCCCCCCACTCGAAGCAGTCCATGGTCGAGCTCCACGGGCTGAAGATCTCGTCGGTCGTCGTGATGCTCTGGTTCCAGTAGGTCTTCGGGTCGGCGTTGTAGAGCGAGGCGTACCACGTGCCGGCGCCGGAGTCGAGCGTGCCCCAGTCCGAGATGAACGGGTTGTAGAGCGCGGCGATGGCGTTCTGGAAGTCGGCCTCGGAGTTGAAGAACGTGTCGGGCGTGAGGTCGCCGTAGACCTCGGAGTCGAGCGCGTCGCAGCCGGCCGTCGTGACGCCGGCGGCCAGGATCAGGGCGAGCGCGGCGCAGGCGGGGAGGAGTCGGGTCATGGGCTCGTGCGGAGGGGGCGGAGCGGGCGGGGAGTCCGCGCGATTACAGGCCGAGCTCGACGCCGAGCGTGGTCGAGTAGGCGTTGGGGTACGGGTTGACCTCGGTGAACTCGGGGTCGAAGCCGGAGTAGCTCGTGATCACCCCCAGGTTCTGGACGTCGAGGTAGAGCCGGGCCGAGCGGCCCGCGCCGACGAGGCCCTGGATGAACCGCTCCGGCAGCCGGTAGCCCAGCGTGACGTTGTTGAGCCGGAGGAAGCTGGCGTCCTCGAGGTAGAAGTCGTCGCCGGCCGGGTTGCTCTGGTCGTAGGGGTTCGTCGCCACGCCCGGGAGCGTGCCGTCCGGGTTCTGGCTCGACCACACCTCCGTCGCGAGCGCCGTCGTGTTCTCCGGGTTCTGCGACTGCGAGAGGTTGAAGACGTTGGGCGCGAACGTGTTGGCCCGCTTGTAGCCCAGGTTGCCGTAGACGAACACGTTGAGGTCGAAGGCCCCGACGGCCACCGTGTTGCCGAGCCCGAGCGTCCACCGCGGCACGGCGTTGCCGAGGACCACGACGTCGTTCTCGTCGAGCGCGCCGTCGCCGTTCTGGTCGACGTAGCGGACGTTGCCGAGGTTGGCGTCCGGCATGTGGCTCGGGCGGTCGGCCTCGGTCTGGATGATCCCGTCGGTCTCCCAGCCGTAGATCGTCCCGAGCTCGTCGGTCTCGCCGACGTAGGGCGCCAGCGCGACGGCCGGGTTCCGCTCGACCCACCGGCTCCGGAAGCGCGAGAGCGTGAGGTCGGTCCGCCACGAGACCCGGTCGCCGGCCACGTTCTGCGTGCCGAGCGCGAGCTCGACCCCCTGGCTCCGCGTCGACCCGATGTTGGCGGCGACGAGCCCGACGGCGTTGTTGGCCGGGAGCGTCTGGAAGTCGAGGAGGTCCGAGGCCGTCTTGACGAAGTAGTCGGCCGAGCCGGTCACGCGGTAGTTGAACAGGGCGAAGTCGAGGCCGAGGTTGAGCGTCGTGACCGTCTCCCACGAGAGGTCCGGGTTGGCCACCTGGCTCAGGGCGACGCCGTTGATGTAGCGGTTGCCGATGAGCGTGGGGTAGCCCGGGCTGTAGAGCTGGAGCGCGTTGCCGCCCACGAGGATGCTCTCGTTGCCGGCCTGCCCGACGCCGGCCCGGACCTTCAGCCGCGACAGCGCGGGGACGCCGGCCAGGAACGCCTCGTCGGAGGCCACCCAGCCGACCGAGAGGCCGGGGAAGAACCCGACCTTCTTGTTCTCGGCGAACACGCTCGACCCGTCGAACCGGCCGACGAGCGAGACGAGGTACCGGTCGGCGATGGACAGGTTGACGCGCGTGAACTGCGACAGCTTGTTCCGGCCCGACTTGTACGACCCGATCACGTTCTGCTCGAGCGACTCGGCCACGCCGAGGTTGTCGAAGCTGAACGCGTCGGTGAAGAACCCGACGCCCTGGGCCGAGAAGCCCTCGGTCTCGGCCCGGTAGAACCCGCCGCCGACGACGGCCGACACGCTGGCCGGCCCGACCCGCCGGTCGAGGTTGACGTAGGCCTCGGTGCTGTAGTTGTCGATGGTCCCCTCGGAGCGCTGGGCCATCCCGTCGGGGAGCTGCGCGTTGTTGGCCCGGCGCGGGAGGTAGAACCCGCGCGTGCTCGCGTTCCGGCTGAACTGGCCCGAGACCGTCGCCGTGACGCCCGGCGCGAGGTCCACCTCGAGGCTCGGCGTGGCGAACAGCGACGTCGTCGAGCTCTGGTCGTCGATGATCAGGAACGCCGCCGGGTTCATGATCAGCCGGTTGTAGGTGTAGGCGTACGTCGTCCCGTCGTCCTCGTAGACGGGGACCGTCGGGGCGTAGGCGTAGGCGGCCTGGAGCATGTTGTACTTCTCCTGCCCGCCGTCGTTGGCGCCCGTCGAGGCGTTCGAGCCCGAGAGCTGGCTCCCGCTCATCCGCAGCCGGAGCCGGACGGCCGACGACAGCGTCTGGTCGAGGTTGACGCGGCCCGTGATCCGGTCGAGCGTCGAGTTCTCGAGGACGGCGTCGGTCCCGCGGTAGTTGAACGAGACGTAGGCGCGGGACGCGGGCGAGCCGCCGCTGATGGCCACGTTGTGCTCCTGCGCGAACCCGTCGCGCGTGACGAGGTCGAGCCAGTCGGTGCCCGAGGCGGCCCCGGCCATGTCGGCCTCGGTGAAGAGCGGGGCGTAGGGCGCGACGGAGCCGGGGTTCGTCGTCCCGTACGGGGCGATCCGGTTCTCGAAGAGGTAGCGGTCGTAGGCCAGCCGGTCCTGCTGGCGCATGAACTGGCCGGCGTCGAGGAGCGGGACGTACCGGTCGATGGTCTCGAACGTGGCCCCGCCGCGGTAGTCGACGCGGAGGTCGCCCGCGCGCCCGCCCTTGGTCGTAATGAGGACGACGCCGTTGGCCGCGGCCGAGCCGTAGATGGCCGCCGCCGAGGCGTCCTTGAGCACCGTCACCGACTCGATGTCGGAAGGGTTCAGCGCGCTGAGCGGGTCGCGGTCGATGCCGCCGTAGAACCCGACGTCGTCGTCGTTGATGCTCGGGACGGACGAGCCGAACTCGGTGATCGGCACGCCGTCGATGACGTAGAGCGGCTGGTTGCTCCCGTTCGGCGAGGTCGCCCCGCGGACGTTGGCCGTCACGCCGCCGCCGGGCTGCGCGCTCCGCGTCTGGAGCTGGAGCCCCGGCGCCTTGCCCTGGAGCATCTGGTTCACCGAGAGCGTCGCGACCGGGTTGAGGTCGGCGGCCTCGACCGACGAGATGGCCCCCGTCACGTCGCGGGCCGCGGCCGTCCCGTACCCGATCACGACGACGTCGTCGAGCTCCTGCGCGTCGGTCGCCAGCGCGACGTCGATCACGTCGCGCCCCCCGATGGCGACGCGCTGGGTGACGTAGCCGAGGAACGAGAACTGGAGCGTGTCGGACGGCGAGGGCGCCGCCACCTCGTACTGGCCGGTCGAGCGGGTGATGCCGCCGGTCGTCGTGCCGACGACGAGGACGTTGGCGCCCGGGATGGGCTCGCCCGTCTCGGCGTCGGTCACGGTCCCGCGGACGACGTGTTGGGCACCGGCCGCCGGGACGGCGAGGAGGGCGACGAGCGCGAGGAGGACGCGAGGGGTCATGGACGGGGTCGGGAGTCGATTGCGAAGCGCTTCCAGGCCGGCCCAGGGCCGATCTTTCGACCCACTTGATCAACCTGACTTGACTTGAATCGGTTCAAGGCTACCTTGTCGCCCACCCGAAAGCGGTTCCAAGGCCGGGATCCGAGGTTACGTCATCGTTTCTCCATCGTCAAGGCCTCCCCGGGAGCGCTCCCGAAACAAATCGAACAGTCTTGAACAAGTTCAGCAAGTTCAAGAACGGCTCTCAGGTCGAGGCGGCGGCGCCCGGTAGCTTCCGTCCCACTCTGCCTCCGCCGCCGATGTCTCAGAAGCCGGTCACCATGGCCGACATCGCCCGTCACGCGGGCGTCTCGAAGGCCACCGTCTCCGCCGTCGTCAACGGGAAGGACTCCGTCGGCGACGAGACGCGGGTCCGCGTGCAGGCCGTCATCGACCACTTCAACTACCGGCCGCGCTCGGCGGCCCGGCTCCACGGCGACGCGGCCCGGCCCTGCATCGGGTACATCATCAAGGAGGCCCGGAACCCCTACTACGCCGAGGCCCTCGACGGCATCCTCTCCGTCGCCCAGGCAGCGGGGTACCTCGTCGAGGTGGCCTCGTCGGAGGGCGACCTCGAGCGCGAGCGGGCCATCGTGGAGCAGTTCACGGCCCAGGACATCAGCGGCCTCGTCATCACGCCGATCCTCCACGAGGACGCGGACCTCTCGCACCTGTTCGAGCTCAAGCGGCTGAACGTCCCGTTCGTCCTCGTCGAGCGCGTGCGCGGGCTCCAGGCCAGCCTCGTCGACATCGACAACGTGGAGGCCGCGCGGGCGGCCACGCGCCACCTCCTGGCCGACGGGCACCGGGCCATCGTCCACTTCGCGGGGCCGCCGTACTCGTCGCACAGCGAGGAGCGGGCGCGGGGCGTCCGGCTCGCGTTCAGCGAGTCGCGGCGGGCGTTCGAGGACGCCGGCGTCGTCCACGCCGGCGACGCGCTGGAGGACGGGTACCGGGCCGCGCTCGAGCGGTTCGGCGAGGCTGGCGACCGGCCCACGGCCGTCGTCTGCTACAACGACCTCGTGGCGCTCGGCGTCGTCCGCGCGCTCCGCGAGCTCGGCCTCCGCGTGCCCGAGGACGTCTCGGTGATGGGGTTCGACGACCTCGACATCCTCGACTACCTGTCCCCCGCCCTGTCGACCGTCCACGTGCCGAAGCGCGAGATGGGCGAGCGGGCGGCCCGCCTGCTCATCGAGCAGATCGAGTCGAGGGGGCACGCCCAGCCGGAGCGGATCACGCTCCCGGTCGAGCTCAAGCTCCGGGGCTCGACGGCGCCGCCCGCCGAGGCGGCCTCTCCCACCCCCTAGCGTCCCATGACCCGCCCGGCCCTGCTCGCGGCCCTCGCGCTCGCGCTCCTCCCCCCCGCCGCCGCCCAGGGCTTCCACTTTGGGGCGGACCTCTCGTACGTCAACCAGATGGAGGACTGCGGGGCCGTGTACCGCGAGGGCGGCGTCGCGACCGACCCGTACGAGCTCTTCGCCGAGCACGGGACGACGCTGACGCGCGTCCGCCTCTGGGTGGACCCGACGTGGCAGAACGGGCTCGCCCAGCCGGCCGGCGTGAAGGCCCAGTACAGCGACCTCGACGACGTCCGCGAGACGATCGCGCGGGCGCACGGCGCGGGGATGGACGTGCTCCTGGACTTCCACTACTCGGACGTCTGGACCGACCCCGGCCGGCAGGTGGTCCCGGCCCGCTGGCAGGCCGTCGCGACGGACACCGACGCGCTGGCGGACTCCGTCTACGAGTACACGAAGCGGACGCTCCAGACGCTCGACGCCGAGGGCCTGATGCCCGAGATGGTCCAGGTCGGCAACGAGACGAACCCGGGGATGCTGGTCCACTCGGGCATGGACGCCCAGTTCGACCCGACCGGCACCATCCCCGGCGGGTGGGCGCGGCAGGCCGTCCTGTTCAACGCCGGCATCCGGGCGGTCCGCGAGGTCGGCGCGACGGCGTCGGTCGACCCCGAGATCGTGGTCCACTTCGCGGACCCGGGCGGGTCGCAGGGCCGGTTCCAGCGGCTCATCGACGCGGGCGTGACGGACTTCGACGTGATGGGGCTCTCGTTCTACACGAGCTACCACGACCTGACCATCCCGCAGGTCGGCGCGGTCGTCCGCGACCTCCGCCAGCGGTTCCCGGCCTACAGCGTGGCGCTCGTCGAGACGGGCTACCTCTGGTCGACGCAGAACTTCGACGGCCTCGGCAACATCATCACGACGCCGGACCCGGCCTACCTCCCGGTCTCGCCCGAGACGCAGCTCGAGTACCAGGTCGACCTCGCGCGCGAGGTGATGCGGGCGGGCGGCTCGGCGGTCATCCCGTGGGAGCCGGCGTGGGTCTCGACCGACTGCCGGACGCCGTGGGGCCAGGGCTCGTCGCACGACCACGTGGCCTACTTCGACCCGGCCACCACGGACTTCATCGAACACGGCGGCGGTGCGTGGGCCGAGGCCCGCTTCTACGCCGACCCCGAGGCGCCCAAGACGACGCTGAAGGTGGACGTCGGCGGGCTCGACACGGCGGGCGGCGTGTACCTCGCGGGCGAGGCGGCCGGCGACGCGCCGGTGTGGATGGCGGACGAGGGCGACGGCGTGTTCAGCGCGTTCGTCTACCTCCCGGCCGGCACCGACGCCCGGTTCCACTTCCAGATCGGGGCGGACGGCGCGACGCGCGAGACGGTCCCGGCCGACTGCGCCGCCGGCGGCGAGCGCCAGCGGGCCGTGCCCGGCGCGGACTCCGAGGTCGGCTACGTGTGGGGCTCGTGCGAGACGTTCGGGGCGACGGGCGGCGAGGCCGCCGTCACGTTCGCCGTCGACATGACGGACCAGGACGTCTCGCGCGGCGTCTACCTGACCGGCGACGCCGTCGAGTGGGCCATCGTCCCGATGACGGACGCGGGCGACGGCGTCTACCGCTACGACTCGACGCTCGGCGTGGGGGACGAGGGCGCCTACTACTTCATGACGACGCCGACCTGGGACGACTACCAGCAGTACCGCGAGACCGTCCCGGCCGCCTGCGCCACGTGGTACGGCTCGGACCGCGGCTACAGCGTCCCGGCCGACGGCGCGACGTTCGCGTTCGTCTGGGCCTCGTGCCAGCCCGCCGACCTGGCGACGAGTGGCGAGGCCACTCCCGAGGGAGGGTTCGGCCTGCTCGCCCCACGCCCCAACCCGGCGGCCGCGACCGCGACCGTGGCGTACGAGGTGCCCGAGGCGGGGCCGGCCCTGCTCACCGGGAACGACCGCCTCGGCCGGCACGTGAGGACGCTCGTCGACGGCGCCGTCGGGGCCGGGCCCGCGTCGGTGCGGCTCGACACCGCGGAGCTCCCGGCGGGCACGTACGTCGTCCGCCTCCACGCCGGCGGCCGGTCGGCCTCCCGCACGTTCACGGTCGTCCGCTGAGCCCGACCCGACCGCCTGCCTATCCTCTTCCCCCCGGCCCCCTCGACCTCCCAGCTCCGAGCGATGACACACCCGTCGTTGTTCGAGAGCACGGCGGTCGGGCTTCCCTTAGCCGCGGGTCGAAGACTCACTCGCAACTAACGCAGATTACGAAGCGGTCGGCGAGGGCAATGAGCCAGCGCGGGGCGAACATGGTTTTGGGGAAAGGCGACCGATGACGTGACACTCGGACCCGTAGCCAGGGCCTCCAGGCGTGCGTGACTCCAGGGAGGTGCCCCCGATGGGTTTCAGAACAGGGAAATCCGACTGGTTGTCGACGACTGCCCGATCAGTGAACGCCGTTACCAAGGGTCGGTCGAGTTTCTGGGTGCCCGATCTCAACCGGCCGCCCGACTCGGTGGAGTCATAATCGTCCGCCCAACCGACATTAGGAGCTTGGAGCATCCATGACCGAACCGCCCACCCGCTCCGACCGCACCATCCTCCCGTCCGATCTGGGAACCGCTCCCCTCTGGGAGAACGAGCGAGGGGCCCCGGGTGTGACGACCGAACTGCTCCCGTTCGGGACGTTCGTCGGGGCCGTCCACGAGTCACCGCTCGCCCCGACGCCCCTACCCATCGATCACTTGGAGGGACGTGTCCTCGGGAAGTACCGGCTCGGCCCCCAGATCGGCTCCGGCTCGTTCGGGCGCGTCTACGAGGCCCGGCACAAGTACCTCGACTACCCCGTAGCGATCAAGGTGTGGGCCCCGGGGCCGGGCCGTGACCAAGCCCTCATCGCGCGTGAGGTCCAGGCGCTCGCGGTCCTCAACCACCCCAACGTCGTCCGTGTCCTCGACGCCGAGTTCGAGTTGGGGACGCCGTTCATGGTCATGGAGCACCTCGCCGGGGAGTCGCTGAGGTCGGCCCTCCACCGGCACGGCCGCCTGACGATCGAGCGGGCCTGGGACTTCGTGGAAGCTGGGGCACGCGTGCTCGTCCGACAAGAGGAGGAGAGCGTGCTCCACCTCGACATCAAGCCGGACAACGTCCACGTCCGGCGGGACGGGAGCTTCTGCTTCGTGGACTACGGCCTCTTCGGCGTGAGCGCGTCAGCGAGGGCGGTGCGCAGGCACGGCGGCCCCGCCGACAGTACGGCCCTCGTCGCTGAGAGGGGGTTCGGGACGCGGGCCTACGCGGCGCCCGAACAATGGGCGGATGGCGAGGCCACTCACAAGAGCGACCTCTACGGTTTGGGGATCACGGCGTGGGAGTGCCTGGCGGGACGGCGGGCTCGTGACGGGGCCGACGCCGACGTGACCCAGCCGGTCCCCAACGTCCAGGGCGCCAGGGCGGACGCGCCGGACGCCCTCTCGCGCGTCCTCGAGAGCCTCGTCGCGGTCGAGCCCGGCGACCGGTACGACCGGGCCACCGACCTCTACGACGATGTCTGCGCCGCCCGGTACCGTGGCGAGCGCGCGTATGGGCGAGTCCGGGGGCGGGCCATGATCGCGATGCCGTTCGCCCCGGAGTACGACCCGGCGTACGACGCCATCCACGACGGGTGCCGGGCCGCGCGACTCCGCCCGCGGCGTCTGGACCGCGAGGCGTTCGTCCAGGACGTGTGGTCCCAGTGCGTCCAAGAGATCGAAGCGGCCCACGTCGTAGTGGCCGACTTCTCGCGCGGCCCGTCCGGCGATGTCAATTCCAACGTCGTCACGGAGGCCGCGCACGCCCGCGCGATCGGGAAGTCACTCGTGCTCATCAGCCGCGACCGGCCGGAGGACATGCCCTTCGACTGGCGACACATGCCGTTCCTCACCTACGAGGTAGGCCCCGGAGGCTACGCCGCGCTGAGCGGAGCCCTCCGAGCCCGGCTCGAGTCAGTCCTCGCGAGCTTACCGGCGACGCCTCGATGACCGACGGCGGGACCTGTCTCCTCCGTTGAGGGCCACATTCATACTACAAAGCTCCGGCCATCGGCCCGAGGGGCAAGGACGCTGCCGGCGAGCTCACTCATCCCCGGTCGCGCCGTCGGGTGGTTCGATGGCGTATCCGAGCCCGAGCACCGCCTTCAGCGTCCCTTCGGCCGTCCGGCGGTCGTAGTCCTTCTCGGCCTCGCTGAGTTCGGCGTACGGCACGAGCCCGGGGTGCGTCTTCGCGTCGTCGTCGCGTCGCTCACCGTACGTCCACCCCTCGGCCATCCGCCCCTCGGCCCACACGTCGTGGACGTGCTCCGCGAGACGCTCCGCGAGCGCCTCCAACTCAGGGGGCAGCGTCACGCCGTGGGTGTCGATCGGGGAAGGGGCGTAGGCCATGGACAATGGGAGGCGAGCGGGGAGTGTACGGCCCGTCCCCGGGGCCCATTGCACGCCGACGTTCACGGACGGTCCCCGCCGTAGAGCCGGTCCTGGACCTCTCGCGGGGCGTCGAGAAAGGCTCGCAGGATCGCCGCCGACTAGCGGCACAGGTCGGCCCGGTTCTGGAGGCCCAACGCTCGGCGGCTCAGCACGGGGAGGACCAGCTGGGGCGCGTCGGTTTGGTCCGCGGCCCGTTCGAGGTCGTCGGCGAGGGTGCAGGGCGCCCGCATCGCGCGGACGGAGTGGAGGTCGGCCATCGGGGGCAGTGGAGGCAAGAGGGAGGGGAACCACGAGTTCGCCAAAACGGACCGGAGGCGGGACTTCCCGTCACGCCTCACGCGGGGCGACCGGCCCGTTCCTCCGACGCACCTGCCCCCACGCCCATGCCCGACTCCACCCGCCTCCTCCTCGGGTGGCGTGACGACGCCCCGCCCCCCGCCGTCGGATTCTCCACGGCGGCACCTCGCCGGCCGACCGGGGGCCCCGAGCCCGTCTGGTCCGACGACGAGGGCCACCTGGTCACCTTCGGCCCGACCGGCGCCGGCAAGGGCCGCGCAGCCATCCTCCCCGCCCTCCTCGAGTACTGCGGCCCCGCCGTCGTCGTCGACCCGAAGGGCGAGGCCTGCGCCGTCACGGCCCGGCACCGCGCCCGCCTCGGTCCCGTCGTCCGGCTCGACCCGTACCGCCTGACGACCGACGCCCCCGACGCGCTCAACCCGTTCCACATCGTCCGGAGCGCCGGGATGAACGTGACCGAGGCGTCCCTCCTCCTCGCCGACCTCCTCGCCCCTCCGACGTTCTCGCGCGAGCCGTTCTGGGACAACCGGGCCACCTCGCTGATCTCGGGCCTCATCGAGCTCGTCTTCCGGACGGCCGAGCCCGAGGAAGCCCACCCCGGCACGCTCCGCCAGCGGATGGCCACCGACGACCTCGCGTACAGCCTGGCCGTCTTGCTCGACAGGCACCCCGACCTCAAGGACACGTTCGGCTACCAGGAGGTCGCCCAGTTCCTCCAGCTCCCGGCCGAGAACACCCGTGGAAGCGTCCACGGCACGGCCACTCAGCACACGGTCCTCCTCGGCGACCCGGCCGTGGCCGCGGCCGTCCGTGAGACGACGTTCGACCTCGACGCCGTCCGCCGCGGCGACCCCATGACGGTCTACCTCGTCCTCCCCGTCGACAAGCTCCGCTCGCACGGCCGGCTCCTCCGGCTCTGGGTCGCCACGCTCCTCCGCGTCCTCATGGCCCGGACCGAGCGGCCCCGCACCCCGACGCTCTTCCTTCTAGACGAGGCCGGCAACCTCGGGCAGATGGACGACCTCGTGACGGCGGTGACGCTCCTCCGCGGCTACGGCGTCCGGACGTGGTCGTTCTGGCAGAGCCTCCAGCAGGTCCAGCGGCTCTACCCCGACGACTGGCACACGCTGCTGGCGAACGCGGCGGCCGTCCAGGTCCTCGGGAGCCACTGGCTCGACCGGACCGCCCTCGCGAAGCTCCTCGACGTCCCGCCGGCCGCGCTGGCCGTCTCCGCCGACCGCCAGCTCCTCGTCACCGGCGACGGCGAACGGGCCGTGCTCCGGAAGGCGGACTACCTCGCCGACGACCGGTTCGCGGGCCTCTACGACGCGAACCCCCTCTTCCGAGGGTGGGACCACCCGAGACCGACGGGCCGGGGCTAGGCGCGACCTCGCTCAGCGACCTCGCCCCCCGCTGCGGTCGGCGTCCGCCGCGCGGACGGGGCGCCGGAGGTGCCGGAACGGCCAGTCCATCCGGTCCGGATCCACGCCCGGCGGCGCGACGACCGTGATCGGGAGGTGCCGCCGCGTGGCCCAGTGCCAGTGCTCCACGTCGTCGTGAAGCACGCCGCCCGCCTCCGCGAGCCGGTGCCCCGGCTGTGTGTCGAACCGGAGGTGGTGCTGGATCAGCGGGGGCACGTCGACCGACCGGAGCCCGTCGCGCCGGTCGTGGTACCGGCTGACCGCCCGGCTCACGTCCTCGGCCGTCGCCCAGGGCTTCCGGTGGGCCGGCTGGCGGGTCATCCCGCACGCGTCGAACACGGCGTTCACGCGGGCCGACGCGTGCGCGCTCGCCACAAGGGGGGCGTCCGCGTCCTGCTTCCCCTCGGGGACCCCCTGCGGCACGGCCCCGAACGCGCCGCCGTGCGTCCGCCGCGCCCCCTCGATCTCGTCGGCCAGGAGCAACAGGACGGCCACCATCCGCGGCGTGAACGCGGCCTCGGCCAGGACCTCCCCGTCGGCTGCGAGCAGCGTCACCGGGCTCCGCCATGGCCGCCCCCGGCTGAGCTCGACCCGGACGGCGACGGGCACCTCCGACACGTTGTACCCCCCGAGCACGTCGAGCAGGCTGGGAAGGTCGTACCGGTCGCCGACCCGCTCCAGGAACTGGGCCTCAAGCACGGCCCGGACCCGCGGGAGCGGCACGTCGACCCGGTCGAGCACGAGCGGCTCGCCGCCGTCGCCCGGCCAGTACGCCGGCGCGATCGGCTGGGGGTCCGGCGTCGCCAGCACGTGGATGAGCCGGTCCTGAGGGCGCGCGCACAGCGAGAACGCGGCCATGAGGTGGGCCCCCATCGTCCGGCGCCCGCCCGCGATCGAGCCCACGACGGGGAGGTCATCGGCCTCGTCGGTCAGCCGGCGGACGAGCGCGTAGGCCACCTCGCCGAACGCGAGGTCGTCGTCGCGTGAGCGGAGGTCCTCCAGCGGCTCGCCGTCCACGTCGGGCACGTGGACCTCGACGGGCACCGCGCCCGCCCGGCCCAGCACCTCCGTGCACAGCCGCCGCCAGCGGGACGAGACGCCACCCCGGAACAGCTCGGTTTCCAGCTGGCGCCAACCCTGGGCGGTCGTCAGCACGTGGACGACCGCTGGCGTGAACCCTTCCTGCCGCAACGACCACGCGGCCTCCGTGAGCGAGGCCGGCGCGAGGCCGACGGCGGCGACGAGGACGTAGGACTCGGGCATAGGGCCAGGAGGGCTGAGCGGAACCTACCTGAGAACGACGCCCATGCGACACGGCACGCGACGTGGGAAGTCCCGACTCGGTAGTATGGGACCCCTGCGTCACTACACTCTCTGGACAGACGCCACGACATCGATGGACCGATTCACCGGCTCCATCCGCTGCCCCCTCGACGACGCCGGCCGGCTCCACCTCCCGGCCGACCTCCACGGAGTCCACGTCGGTGACGCGTTCGTCATCACCCGGGGCCCCGAGCTGAGCCGCGTCCTCCTCTACCCCATCGACGATTGGGAGCGGATCGAGCGTCGGGCCATGACCCTCCGGCCCTCCCACACGGCGGAGCGACACCGGATCCGCACCCTGATCATGTGGGCAGACGAAGCGGAGGTCGGGGCCGACTGGCAGATCGACGTCCCCCCCGCGCTCGCCGAGGCTGCCGCCCTCGGCCCCATTGTCACCGTCACGGGACGCGGGGACCACCTCACGGTCGAGCGCGCCGATGGGGGCGCATAGCGTCCCCGTCCGCTCCACGAGGTAACCTTCGACACCGTCCGCCCGCGCCATGCTCCCCCACCGCACCGTCCGCGTCTTCGTCTCGTCGACCTTCCGGGACATGCACGCCGAGCGCGACCACCTGGTCAAGGAGGTGTTCCCCGCCCTCCGCGAGCGGCTCGACCCCTACCGCGTCGACCTCGTCGACGTCGACCTCCGGTGGGGGATCACCGAGGAGCAAGCCGCCGACGGCCGCGTGCTCGGGCTCTGCCTGGCCGAGATCGAGGCGTGCCGGCCCTACTTCGTCGGCCTCCTCGGCCAGCGCTACGGGTGGGTCCCGGACCGCGTCCCACCGGACGACCTCGCACGCCACCGGTGGCTGAGGGACGAGGCGGGCAAGAGCGTCACCGAGCTCGAGATCCTCTACGGCGCGCTCGGGAGCGAGGCCAAGGAGGCCCGGTCGTTCTTCTACCTCCGCGACCCCAACGCCCTCGCCGACGTGCCCCCGGACCGCCTCTCGACGTACGTCGACGACGACCCGGTGCTCGCCGAGCGCCTCGCCAGGCTCAAGGCCAGGATCCAGACCGAGACGGACCAATGGGCCGAATACCCAGCGCGGTGGGACGCCGACGCCCACGACCGTCCGACCAACTCACTCGGGCGGCTCGTCGACCTCAACACCTTCGGCGAGCGCGTGTTGGAGGACCTGTGGACGGCCATCCGGGCGGATCTCGACCTCCCGGAGGCGCCCCCACGCGACGCGTACGCGAGCCCGCTCGACCGCGAGCGCGACGTCCAGGACCGATTCATCGACGGCCGCCTCACGGGGGTCTCCCGCGAGGTTCGCGCGGACACGCAGGCCGCCCTCCTCGACTACGCGCTCGGCGACGTGCCGCCCGACGAGCCCGTCCGTCCGCTCCTGCTCGCCGGCCCGGCCGGGTCGGGGAAATCGACGGCACTCTCGCTCCTCGTCCGCACCCTCACGCCGGACCCAAACGCCCCCTCCAGCGACGCCCCGGGGGGCGGCTGGCCCCTCGTCGTGGCCCGGTTCGCCGGGGCGAGCGCGGCCTCGACCTCGCTCCGCGAGGTGCTCACGCAGACTCTCGACGTCCTCAACCTCTCCTACGGCGCGCGGCCCGGCCGCGGCCAGGGCGACCTTCCCGACCTCGTCCGTGCTCTTCGCGAGGCGTTCGAGGCCGTCCCCAACGGCGAGCGCGTTGTGCTCGTCGTCGACGCCGTAAACCAGTTCGACGAGGGCGAGACGGCCGAGCGGCTCGGGTGGCTCCCCGCCACGCTCCCCCCGACCGTCCGCGTGGTCCTCAGCGCCATCGACCGCGACGCCAACGGCGTGCCGACCGTGGCGCTCCGGTCCGCCGAGGCCCGCGCCCGCTTGCTCCCGCTCGGCCCGCTCACGGACGACGAGCGGCGGACGATCGCCCGCGACGTGCCGGCCATCGCGGCGAAGACGCTCGACGACCGACTCCTCGATCAGCTGCTCGCCAACCCGGCCACGCGGAACCCGCTCTTCCTCCGGGTGGCCCTGGAGGAGCTCCGCAGTTCGGCGCTGTACGAGACGCTCGACAAACAGATCGCCGGACTGCCGGTACCTAACGCGGGGGACGAGGCGGCACCGCTGGAGGCGCTGTTCGGACAGGTCCTCCAGCGCGTCGAGCAGGACTTCGACGCCGCGCTCGTCCGCGAGGCCCTCGGGCTCCTCTCGGCGGCTCGGCGCGGCCTCACCGAGGCCGAGCTCCGCGACCTCACGGCGGGCCTCCGCGACGCCGACGACCTCTTCCCGGTCCTGCGGCAGCTCCGGCCGTACCTCATGCGGCGCGGGACGGTGACGGACTTCTTCCACCGCTCGCTGTGGAAGGCGGCGCGCGCGCGCTACGCCCCCGACGAGGCGGCCCGCCAGGCGGACCACGCGCGGCTCGCCGACTACTTCTCGGCCCAGCCGGACTACCTCGACGGCGACGCGCGCGAGGTCCCGAACGCGCGTCGGGCCGACGAGCTGTTCACGCACCTGATGGCGGCCGAGCGGTGGGACGACCTCGTCGCGCTCTTCCAGACGTTCGACTACCTCCAGGCCCGGACCGACCTCGGCGACCCGGCCGGCCTCGTCGCCGACCTCGCCCGCGCCTCCGACGCGCTCCCCCGGCGCATCGCCGAGCGCGACGTTCTCCGTGTCCTCAGCCGGGCCGTCGGCCACGACATCGGATTCCTGCGTCGCCATCCCGAAGCGCTATTCCAGCAGCTCTGGAACCGGGCGTGGTGGTGGGACGCCCCAGAGTGCACCAATTTCCTCGAACCGGCGGTCGAAGGCCGGGCACCGTGGCTGCAAGCCTTGCCGAACGTGTCGGCGCTCGTCGAGCGGTGGCAGGCATCGGTGCGGGGACCGTGGCTTCGAGCCCTTCGTCCACCGGGCGACCTCCACACGGCGCCACACATTGTGCTTCGTGGGCACGCGACGAGTGTTGTATCCGTCGTTTGGAGCTCGAATGGGACCCGCCTCGCCACGGCTTCGAGCGACGGCGCGGCGCGGGTGTGGGACGCGGCGAGCGGCACCGAGACCGCCGTCTTCCGCGGACACGTGGACAAAGTACACTCCGTGGC
>CAXRFJ010000276.1:0-4387 GCA_964229475.1 Rubrivirga sp. | reverse complement strand
AGCCCATATAGCGGAGCATCATCTCGCCCGAGAGGATGACCGACGACGGGGTGACCTTGTCCTGACCGGCGTACTTCGGCGCCGTCCCGTGGGTGGCCTCGAAGATGGCCTTGCCCGAGGTGTAGTTGATGTTGGCGCCCGGCGCGATGCCGATGCCGCCGACCTCGGCCGCGAGCGCGTCCGAGACGTAGTCGCCGTTGAGGTTGAGCGTCGCGATCACGCCGTACTCGTCGGGCCGGGTGAGGATCTGCTGGAGGAACGCGTCGGCGATGACGTCCTTGACGGTGATCGTCCGGCCGTCCTTCTCGAACGTCCGCCACGGGCCGCCGTCGAGCTCCTGGGCGCCGTACTCGCGGTCGGCCAGCTCGTAGCCCCAGTCGCGGAAGGCGCCCTCGGTGAACTTCATGATGTTCCCCTTGTGGACGAGCGTGACCGAGTCGCGGCCGTCGGCGATGGCGTAGTCCATGGCGGCCTTGACGAGCCGCTCCGTGCCCTCCTTCGAGACCGGCTTGATGCCGAAGCCCGCCGTGTCGGGGAAGCGGACCTTCTGGAACCGGTCCGGGAAGTGCTCCTTCAGGAGGGCCTTGAACCGCTCGGCGTCGTCGGTCCCGTTCTCGAACTCGATGCCGGCGTAGATGTCCTCCGTGTTCTCGCGGAAGATGACCATGTCGACCTTCTGCGGCTCCTTGACCGGCGACGGGACGCCGGAGAAGTACCGGACGGGGCGGACGCAGGCGTAGAGGTCGAGCTTCTGCCGGAGCGCCACGTTGAGGCTCCGGATGCCGCCGCCGACGGGCGTCGTGAGCGGCCCCTTGATGGCGACGAGGTGGGCGTCGATGGCGTCGAGCGTGTCCTGCGGGAGCCACTCGCCGAACCGGTCGTGGGCCTTCTCGCCGGCGTAGACCTCGAACCACTCGATCTGGCGGTCGCCGCCGTACGCCTTCTCGACGGCCGCGTCGAGCACGCGCGAGGCCGCGGCCCAGATGTCAGGCCCGATCCCGTCGCCCTCGATGAACGGGACGATGGGGCGGTCGGGGACGTGGAGCCCGTCGGCGGTCATCTGGATCGACTCGCCGGCGGTGGGGGTCGTGAGGTGCTGGTACTCGGCCATCAGTGGGGTGGGGATCGGGAAGAGAGGGCGGGGAAGCTACGGAGCGCGGCGCGGGGCGATCCCACGACTCGGGCCCCGTAGCTTGCGGCTCCCCTCGGACAGCCCCTCTCAGCCATGCCGGACCTCCACGTCGGCCTCGTCTACGGCGGCCAGTCGGCCGAGCACGACGTCTCGATCCTCTCCGCCCGGAACGTCCGCGCCGCGCTCGGCGACCGGTACCGCGTCACGGCGGTCTACATCACGCGCGACGGCCGGTGGCTCGTCGGCGACTCGTCCCGCCTCGGCGAGGGCACCGAGGCGGGCACGGCGGCCGCGTTCACGCCGGAGGGCGGGACGGCGACGGTCTCGGCCAGTGGGCTCGGCGCGCTCGGGCTCGACGTCGTGTTCCCCGTCCTCCACGGCCACAACGGCGAGGACGGGACGGTCCAGGGCTTCCTGCACACGCTCGGGATTCCCTTCGTCGGGCCCGGCGTGCTGGCGTCGGCGGCGTGCATGGACAAGGTCGTCTGCAAGCGGATCCTCGAGGCCGCGGGCCTCCCCGGCACGCCGTACGCCGTCGTCCACGCCCACGGGGAGCGGCCGTCGTTCGAGGCGTTGACGGAACGGCTGGCGCCGCCGCTGTTCGTCAAGCCGGCCAACTCCGGCTCGTCGGTCGGGATCAGCCGCGTGACCGAGGCGGCCGGGCTGGCGGAGGCGTTCGACGTGGCGTTCCGCTACGACAAGACGGTCCTCGTGGAGCAGGGCGTGAGCGGGCGCGAGATCGAGGTGGCCGTCCTCGGCAACGAGGCGCCCGAGGCGTCGGTGCCGGGCGAGATCGTCCTCGCCTCCGCCTACTACGACTACGACTCGAAGTACGAGGACCCCGACGCGAGCCGGATGGAGGTCCCGGCCGACCTGCCGGACGCCACCGCGGGGCGGATCCGCGAGGTCGCCGTCGCGGCCTACGCCGCGCTCGGCTGCGAGGGCCTCTCCCGCGTCGACTTTTTCGTGACCGACGGCGGCGACGTGCTCGTCAACGAGATCAACACGATCCCGGGCTTCACGGCGCGGAGCATGTACCCGGTGATGTGGGAGCAGACGGGCCGCCCGTTCTCCGACGTCGTCGACACGCTCATCGAGCTGGCGCTCGCCCGCCACGCCCGCGACCGCCGGCGGCTGACGACGCGCTGACGCGGCCGCCTCGGCACCGAGGCGGGGAGGGGGCACCAACCCGGAGGTCGCGAGTACGCTCGGCCCTCTCCTCCTGCCGATGCCGTACTCGACCGACACCCGCACCCTCCAGCCCGGCGACGTCTACGTCGCGATCCGCGGCGAGACCCACGACGGCCATCGGTTCGTGCCGCAGGCGGTCGAGAAGGGGGCCGCGGGCGTGATCGTGGAGGAGCCCATCGCGGTGCCCGACGGCATCGAGCGGACGGTGGTGGAGAGCGCCATCGACCACCTCGTGTCGCTGGCCTCGGCGCGCGTCCGGGAGCTCGGGTGCGACGTCGTCGCGATCACCGGCTCGGTGGGGAAGACGACGGCGCGGACGGCCGTGGTCTCGGTGCTGGAGCAGGCGTTCCGGGTCCAGGGCTCGGAAGGCAACAAGAACACCCCGCTCGGCCTCTCGCTCACGCTCCTCAACGCCGACCTGACGCCGGAGACGGTCCTGGTCCTGGAGATGGGGGCGCGCCTCGAGGGCGACATCCGCGAGCTCTGCGAGGCGTTCCCGCCGACCGTCGGCGTGGTCACGACCGTGCTCGGCGTCCACCTCGAGACGTTCGGGAGCCTCGACGGGATCGAGCGCGAGAAGTCCGAGATCGTCCGCGCGCTGACCGGGGCGGGCACGGCCGTGCTCAACGGCGACAACGAGCGGACGCGCCGGATGGCCGACGTCACCGCCGGCCGCGTCCTCCTGTTCGGCACCTCGGACGGCTGCGACGTGACGCCGGCCGACGTGACGGCCACGCTCCCGATCCTCGGCAGCCACGCCGTCTACACGGCGATGGCGGCCACGGCCGTCGGCCGCGCCCTCGGGATGGACGCCGACGCGATCACGCGCGGGCTGGAGGCGATGGAGCCCGAGAAGGGCCGCCTCCGCCGCCTCGACGGGATCGCCGGGAGCACGCTCGTCGACGACACCTACAACGCGTCGCCCGAGGCCACGATCTCGGCGCTCGACGTTCTGGCGGGCCTCGGCGGCGAGCGGACGACGGCGATCCTCGGCGACATGCTCGAACTCGGGGCCGGGGAGGTCGAGGCGCACGTCCGCGTCCTCCGCGCCGCGCTCGACCGCGCCGACCGCGTGGTCGCCGTCGGCCGCATCATGCGCCGGGCCGTGGACGCGCTCGACGCCGCCGAGGCGGACCGGGTCGAGTGGGCGGAGTCGTCGCGGGCCGTCGCGGGCGCCGTCGCGGCCGGCGGGCCGTTCGAGTTCGGGCCGGGCGACGTCGTCCTCGTCAAGGGCTCGCAGGGCGCCCGCATGGAGCGCGTCTCGGAGGCGCTCCTGTCACCGGGCCTCGACCCCGCCGACGTGCTCCCGAGGCAGACCGAGCAGTGGAAGGCGATCGAGTAGGGTGTGGCGGGTCAGGGTGTTGAGCAGGTTCCGCGGGTTCCCAACCTGCCGAACCCGCGCGACTCGTAGAACCCCTACAACCTTCCCAACAGCGCCCGCGCCCTGAGCTCCCACACCTTCCGCATGGCTTCGCGGACGATGGCGCTCGACATCTTCGACTCGCCCTCGCTCCGCTCCGTGAACACGATCGGGACCTCGACGATCGTGAAGCCGGCCTTCCAGGCGCGGTAGTTCATCTCGATCTGGAACGAGTACCCGTTCGACTTGACCCGGTCGAAGTCGAGGGCCTCGAGGACCTCACGGCGGAAGCACTTGAAGCCGGCGGTCACGTCGCGGATCGGGAGCCGCGTGATGGCCCGCGTGTAGACGCCGGCGCCGTAGCTGAGGACGAGCCGCCCGAGCGGCCAGTTCAGCACGCGGAGCCCGTCGACGTAGCGGCTGCCGACGGCGACGTCGGCGCCGCGCCCGCCCGCCTCGGCCGGGTGGCAGGCCTGGACGAGGCGGGGGAGGTCGTCGGGGTTGTGCGAGAAGTCGGCGTCCATCTCGCAGACGAACGCGAAGCCGGCGGCGAGGGCGTGGCGGAACCCGTCGAGGTAGGCCGTCCCGAGGCCGAGCTTGCCCGCCCGCCGGAGGAGCCCGACGCGCGCGGGGTGCCGCTGGCGGAGCCCGTCGACGAGGTCGCCGGTCCCGTCGGGCGAGCCGTCGTCGACGACGAGGATGGC
>CAXRFJ010000275.1:0-9297 GCA_964229475.1 Rubrivirga sp. | reverse complement strand
GGCGCGGACGCCCTACCTGTGCAAGGTGTCGCCCTCGACGCCGAACGTCCACATGGAGGACGTCGAGGCGGCCGGCGGCGTCCCGGCCATCCTGAAGGAGCTCGACGCGATCGGCAAGCTGCACCGCGACCGCCCGACCGTCGCCGGCCCGCTCCGCAAGACGATCGAGGCGGCCACCAACAAGAACCCGGACATCATCCACCCGGCCGCGAAGGCGTTCCGGAAGACCGGCGGCCTGTCGGTCCTCTTCGGCAACCTGGCGCCCGAGGGCGCCATCGTCAAGAGCGGCGCCGTGGTCGACGAGATGCTCACGTTCGAGGGCCCCGCGCGGATCTACGAGTCCCAGGACGACGCCGTCGCGGGCATCCTGGGCGGCGAGGTGCAACGGGGCGAGGTCGTCGTGATCCGGACCGAGGGCCCGAAGGGCGGGCCCGGGATGCCGGAGATGCTCCAGCCCACGAGCGCGCTCGCCGGCATGGGCCTCGACACGTCGGTCGCCATGATCACCGACGGCCGGGTCTCGGGCGCGACCCGCGGCCTCAGCATCGGCCACGCCTCGCCCGAGGCGGCGTCGGGCGGCCCCATCGGCGCCGTCCGCCCCGGCGACACGATCCGCAACGACATCCCCCACGGCGAGCTCACGCTCCTCGTCGACGAGGCCGAGATCGCCCGGCGGCTCGCCGAGGCGCCCGCCTTCGTGCCCAAGATCCGGAGCGGCTGGCTCGGCCGCTACGCCCACTTCGTGACGAGCGCCTCCGACGGCGCCGTCCTCCGGCTGCCGGACCTGCCCGCGACCGCGCCCGCCTCGGGCGACGGCGCGGCGGTCCCGACGGCCGCCCCCGAGCCGTCCTGACCGCCGGCTCCCCTCACCCCGCCGGCGGCCCCCGCCGGCACTCCGCCATGACGACCTCCGTCCCCCCGCGCACCGCCCACCGCGCCACGCCGACCCCGGCCACGGCGCCCGCCCCCGAGGCCCCGGTCCTCACCGGCGCCGACATCTTCGTCCGCAGCCTCGAGGCCGAGGGCGTCGAGTACGTCTTCGGGCACCCCGGCGGCGCGATCATCAAGATCTACGACGCGCTCGCGCAGCTCCGGCCCTCGTTCCAGCACATCCTGGTCCGCCACGAGCAGGCCGGGACGCACGCCGCCGAGGGCTACGCCAAGGCGACCGGCAAGGTGGGGACCGTCCTCGTGACGAGCGGCCCCGGCGCGACCAACACGGTCACCGGCATCGCCGACGCCATGATGGACTCGGTCCCGCTCGTCGTGTTCACCGGCCAGGTCTCGGTCCCGCTCATCGGCGGCGACGCGTTCCAGGAGGTCGACACGATGGGCGTGACGCGGTCGGTCACGAAGCACAGCTTCCAGGTCCGCCACGCGGCCGACCTCGCGCCGACCATCAAGGCGGCCTACCACATCGCGCGGACCGGCCGGCCCGGCCCCGTCGTCGTCGACCTGCCCAAGGACATCCTGATCGAGGAGGCCCCGTTCGAGTACCCGGACTCGGTCGAGATCCGCGGGTACCACCCGGTCCACGAGGCGCGGCCGGACAAGATCGAGCGGGCGCTCCGGATGATCCGCGAGTCGCAGAAGCCGCTGCTCTACGTCGGCGGCGGGACGATCTCGTCGAACGCGACCGAGGAGCTGACCGACCTCGCCCGCCACGCGCGGATCCCGGTCACGACCACGCTCCACGGGCTCGGCGCCTTCCCCGAGTCCGACCCGCTGGCGCTCGGGATGCTCGGGATGCACGGGACGTACTGGGCCAACATGGCCGTCCAGAACTGCGACCTCCTCATCGCCGTCGGCGCCCGGTTCGACGACCGCGTGACGGGCAAGCTGGAGGCGTGGGCCCCGCACGCCGAGGTGATCCACATCGAGATCGACCCGTCGTGCGTCTCGAAAAACGTCTTCGCCGACCTCGCCATCTTGGGCGACGTCAAGGACGTGCTCGGCCAGATCCGTCCGCACGTCGACCCCAAAGACACCGACGCGTGGCTCGACCAGATCGCCGGGTGGAAGCGCCAGGTGGTCGAGGGCGAGGAGCCGACTCAAGAGACCGGCGACGGCGTGCTCCGGCCGGAGGTCGCGATCCGGAAGCTGGGCCAGAAGGCCGGCGACCGCGGCGTCCTCACGACCGACGTCGGGCAGCACCAGATGTGGTCGGCCCAGTTCTTCGGGTTCGGCCGCACGCGGAGCCACATCACGTCGGGCGGGCTCGGGACGATGGGCTTCGGCTTCCCGGCCGCGATCGGCGCAGCGTTCGGGCTGCGCGGGACCGACGCGGTGGTCGTCTCGATCAACGGCGACGGCGGCTTCCTCATGAACATGCAGGAGCTCGGCGTGGCCAAAAAGCACGGGCGCCCGATCAAGCTGGCCATCATCAACAACAGCCGCCTCGGGATGGTGCGGCAGTGGCAGGAGCTGTTCTTCGGCGAGCGCTACTCCGAGACCGACACGTCCGACACGAACCCCGACTTCGTCGCCCTCGCGGAGGCGTTCGGCTGCGTCGGCCTCCGGGCCACGACGCCCGACGAGGCTGACGCCATCATCGACCAGGCGTGGGCGGTCACCGACCGGCCCGTGCTGATGGAGTTCGTCGTCCCCAACGAGGAGATGGTCTTCCCGATGGTCCCGGCCGGCGCGGCGA
This sequence comes from Rubrivirga sp., assembly GCA_964229475.1. Classification (GTDB taxonomy): domain Bacteria; phylum Bacteroidota; class Rhodothermia; order Rhodothermales; family Rubricoccaceae; genus Rubrivirga. The sequence goes on along the minus strand of CAXRFJ010000275.1, from coordinate 6,647 downwards.
CCGACAACATGATCCTCAAGCGGTTCGCCCCCGAAGACTAGCCCCGCCCGCCGCGGCGCCCCCCCGGGCCGGCCGAGGCGGACACCCCGCGCTCCCCGCGCCCCTCCCCTGTCCCAGACCAACGGCACGGCGCCCCGCGCGCTGACCCCCCAGCAGCTCCTCCGGAAGCGGGCCGACGGCGAGACCGTCCTCCACGACGCCCCGGAGACCTCGCTCACCCACGTCCTCTCGATCCTCATCGAGAACCACGCCGGCGCGCTCAACCGCGTCGTCAACCTGTTCTCGGCGCGGAACCTCAACCTCGACAGCGTCTCCGTCGGGCCGACCGACGACCCGACCGTCTCGCGGCTGACCGTCGTGACGACGGGCACGCGCCGGCAGATCCGGCAGGCCGTCCGGCTCGTGCGGCAGCTCCTCGACGTCCTCGCGCTCGATGAGTTCACGCCCGGCGACCCTGTCGTCGAGCGCGAGCTGTGCCTCGCCAAGCTCCGCGCGACGGCGGCCGATCGGACGTCGATCCTCGAGCTGGCGCGCGGCCTCGGCGCCCGCGTCGTCCACACCGACCGCGAGGCGGTGACGGTCGAGCTGACCGGTACCTCCGCCGAGGTCGACGCCTTCATCGAGGTGGCCAGCGAGCACGGGCTCCTCGAGGTCGCCCGCTCGGGCCGCCTCGCCTTCCACCGCCAGCGACACCTGTCTCTGTGAGTTCGGAGTTCAGGGTTCGGAGTTCAGAGTTCCTGAGCTCGTTCCCTGCGACAACTCCGAACTCTGAACTCCCCACTCCGAACTCACCCATGACCGTCCACTACCAAGACGACGCCGACCCGTCCGTCATCCGAAGCAAGACCGTCGCCGTGATCGGCTACGGCAGCCAGGGCCACGCGCACTCGCTCAACCTCCGCGACAGCGGCGTCGACGTGGTCGTCGGGCTCCGCGAGGGCTCGGCGTCCTCCAGCGAGGCGCGGGAGGCCGGGCTGGAGGTCGTCACGCCGGCCGAGGCCGCCGAGCGGGCCGACCTGATCATGCTCCTCGTGCCGGACCAGCACCACAAAAAGGTCTACGAGGAGTCGATCCGCGAGCACCTGACGCCGGGCAAGGCGCTCGCCGTCGGCCACGGGTTCTCGGTCCACTACGACCAGATCCAGCCGCCGGAGGGCGTCGACGTGTTCCTCGTCGCGCCGAAGTCGCCGGGCCACCTCGTGCGCCGGACGTACGAGGAGGGCCGCGGCGTCCCGTGCCTCGTCGCCATCCACCAGAACGCGACGGGCGGCGCGCTCGACCTCGCCCTCAGCTACGCCGACGCCATCGGCGGCACGCACGCCGGCGTCATCGAGACGACGTTCAAGGACGAGACGGAGACCGACCTGTTCGGCGAGCAGGCCGTGCTCTGCGGCGGCTCGGAGGCGCTCATCAAGGCCGGGTTCGAGACGCTCGTCGAAGGCGGCTACCCGCCGGAGCTGGCCTACTTCGAGTGCCTCCACGAGCTCAAGCTCATCGTGGACCTCTACTACGAGGGCGGGCTCGCGCGGATGAACTACTCCGTCTCGGACACGGCCGAGTACGGCGGCCACGCCATCGGCGACCGGATCATCACGCCGGCCGTGAAGGCCGAGATGAAGAAGGTCCTGGAGGAGGTCCAGTCCGGCCACTTCGCCCGCGAGTTCATCGCGGACCAGGAGGCCGGCGCGCCCAAGCTCAAGGCGATGCGCGAGGCGTCCGAGTCGCACCCGATCGAGACGATCGGCAAGAAGCTCCGCGGCATGATGGACTGGCTGAAGCCCAAGGCCGCCGCGCCCGCCGACGTCCCGACCTGATCCCGACCCGGCCCGCCTCGGCGACCGTCCCGACGGGCCCCACGCCTCTCCATGTCATCCTGAGCGGGGTCACGAATTGACGGAGTGGAGGATCTCGCGTCGTCCCCCCGTGGCGCACGATCCGGTCGAACGGATCGAGTCCATCGAGATCCTTCGCTCTGCTCAGGATGACACGCCTGGGACGTCCCGCCATCCGTGAAGGCCCGCCGCCGCGTCCGCCTCTAGACTGCCCCCCGGCTCCCCCCGCCTCGGCGACGAGGCCGGCACACCCGGCTCCGACGCTCTCCGCCCTACGACCTACGTCATGACGATCACCGAAGCCATCCTCGCCCAGCACGCCGGCCGCGACCGCGTGAGCCCGGGCGAGACCGTCTGGATCGACGTCGACACGCTCATGACGCACGACGTCTGCGGGCCGCCGACGATCGAGATCTTCAAGCGCGAGTTCGGGGAGGACGCCCAGGTCTGGGACAAGGAAGGGCTGGCCATCATCCCGGACCACTACATCTTTACGTCCGACCAGCACGCGCACCGGAACATCCAGATCCTGCGCGCCTTCGCGGCCGAGCACGACCTGCCGTACTACTACGACGTCGGCGGCGACGACTACAAGGGCGTCTGCCACATGGCGCTCGCCGAGGAGGGCTTCAACCGGCCGGGCACGACGCTCTTCGGGACCGACAGCCACTCGTGCACGTCGGGCGCCTTCGGCTTGTTCTCGACCGGCATCGGCAACACGGACGCGGCGCTGATCCTGGGGACGGGCAAGATCTGGGTCAAGGTGCCGGAGACGATGCGGTTCGTGTTCGAGGGCGAGCTCCCGCCGTACCTCATGGCGAAGGACCTCATCCTCGCCGTCATCGGCGACATCGGGACGGACGGGGCGACGTACCGGGCCATGGAGTTCGACGGGCAGGCCGTCTACGACCTCTCGGTCGAGGAGCGGATGACGCTGTGCAACATGGCCATCGAGGCCGGCGGCAAGAACGGGATCATCCAGCCCGACGCCAAGACGATGGACTACACGCGCGCCCGGACCGACCGCCCTTTCACGCCGGTCTACACCGCGCCCGACGCCCGCTTCCATTCCGAGCGCGTCTACGACGTCTCGAAGCTGGAGCCGGTCGTCGCGAAGCCGCACGCGCCGGACAACAAGGCGCCCGTCTCGGAGGTCGCCGGGACGAAGCTCGACCGGGCCTACATCGGCTCGTGCACCGGCGGGAAGCTGGAGGACTTCGTCGCCGCGGCCAAGATCCTGAAGGGCCAGGAGGTGCGCGTCGACACCTACGTCGTGCCGGCCACCACGGACGTCCGCAAGGCGCTGTGGACGGAGACCGTCGACGGCGAGACGCTGGCGGACATCTTCGCCAACGCCGGCGCCAAGATCGGGCTCTCGTCCTGCGCCGCCTGCCTCGGCGGCCCGCCCGACACGTTCGGCCGGACGCACGGGACGGAGGTCGTCATCTCGACCACGAACCGCAACTACCCCGGCCGGATGGGCTCGAAGCAGTCGGCCGTGTTCCTCGCCTCGGCGCTCACGACGGCGGCCTCGGCGCTCTCCGGCGTCATCACCGACCCCCGCGACGTGCTCGTCGCCTAGCGAGTTCGGAGTTGGGAGTTCAGAGTTCGGAGTTCCGGACGACGAACTCTGAACTCCGAACCCTGAACTCTGAACCCATGCGAGACGTCATCCGCGGGAAGGCCTACGTGCTCGGCGACCACGTCGACACCGACCAGATCATCCCGGCCCAGCACCTCGTCTACAGCCTGACCGACCCCGAGGAGCGGAAGCTCTACGGCAAGTACGCGCTGTCGTCGGTGCCGCTCGACCAGGCGGGGCTCCCGGAGGGGAACTGCCCGTTCATCCCCGAGGGCGCCTTCGAGAGCGAGTACACCGTGATCGTCGGCGGCGGCAACTTCGGGTGCGGGTCGAGCCGCGAGCACGCGCCGTTCGCGCTCCGCGAGGCCGGCATCGAGGCCGTCGTGGCCGAGAGCTACGCGCGGATCTTCTACCGCAACTCGGTCGACGGCGGCTTCCTCGCCCCGTTCGAGACGCCCGAGACGCTGAACGACAAGGTCCGCACGGGCGACGAGGTCGAGATCGACGTGAAGGCCGGGACGCTCACGAACGTGACGACGGGCGAGAGCTGGGCGCTCCAGCCGCTCGGCGACGTGGCCGGCATCCTGGAGGCCGGCGGCGTGTTCGAGTACGCCCGCCAGCAGGGCCTCATCCCGACCTGAGCGGGTCCGCCGCGGCGCCGCGGCGGCCACGGGCGTGTGGGGGTCGCGTGACGGACGCGGGGACGCCGTGCGAGGGCGCGGCGCGGGCCGTGTGAAGGGCGAGCCGGGCCGTGTAGGACGGAAGCGGTTCGGGAAGCGCTTCGATGTTAAACGACTGTGTGGCAAGCGCTTCCGGAAGCCAGGCCGCCCAACTTCTGGCCGGCCGATGGGTTGTTTGGGCTCCCCCCACACCCACGAGGGCTCCATGACTTTCCTCCACTTCCCGACCCTGTTCTCGGGCCTCTTCGCCGCCGCCCAGGTCCGCCACGCCTCGTACTGGGGCGAGTGCGTCCGTTGCGAGCGGACGACGCCCTGGTACACGAACGCCATGCGCGGCGAGTACCGCTGCACCGAGTGCGGCCACTCGCCGCTCAGCAAGGACCAGTAGCGGCGCGCGACTTCCGAGAGACCGCACGCGGGGCGGGCCTAGCTTCTGGGCCCGCCCCGCCCGCATCTGTGACCGCCCCCCAGCCCGGCGACCTCGCCCGGACCACCCGCTTCGCCGCCACCGCCGCCGTCGTCCTCACGCTCGCGGTCGTGTTCGCGACCGCCGGCGAGCGGCCGTGGCAGTCGGTCGCGGCCGTCGTGATGATCGCGCTGCTGCCGTACGTGGCGTTCGTGGCGCTCGCGAAGTGGGCCGCGGGCGTCGTCGAGGCCGAGGCGGCCGTGCTCGGCGGGCTCGTGCTGGCCGTGTTCTTCGCCGTCGGGCTGTACACGCTCGCGTTCGTGATCGCGCCGGGCCCGCGGAGCGCGTCGGCGCCGCTCGCGGTCCCGCTGTTCCAGTCGTTCGCCGTGGCGATCGCCGGGGCGGGCGCCGCGCTGTTCCGGTGGCGCGCCGGCCGGTCGGGCTAGCTTCCGGACGCACCGCCCCCGCCCCCGTGACGCTCGCCCCCTCCGTCCTCGCCGCCGACTTCGGCCGCCTCGAGGCCCACGCCCGCGAGGCCCTCGACGCCGGGGCCGACTGGCTCCACATCGACGTGATGGACGGCCACTTCGTGCCGAACATCTCGTTCGGGGCGCCTGTCATGCGCGGCCTCCGCGACCTCGCCGACGAGACCGGCACGCCGTTCGACGTCCACCTCATGATCGAGGACCCCGACCGCTACCTCGAGGACTTCGCCGAGGCGGGCGCGGACACGATCACGGTCCACCAGGAGGCGTGCCCGCACCTCCACCGGACGGTCCAGGCCATCCACGCGCTCGGCTGCCGGGCCGGCGTCGCCATCAACCCGGCCACGCCGGTCGGGACGCTGGAGGAGATCGCGCCCGACCTCGACCTCGTCCTCGTCATGACCGTCAACCCGGGGTTCGGGGGGCAGGCCTTTATCGAGGGCTCCGTCGACAAGGTCCGCCGCTGCCGCCGGCTTCTCGACCAGCGCGGGAGCCGGGCCGTCATCGAGGTCGACGGCGGCCTCACGCCCGGCAACGTCCGCGCGGTCACCGAGGCGGGGGCGGAGGTGGTCGTCGCCGGCAGCGCCGTCTTCCGGGGCGACGTGGCGGCCAACGTGGCCGCGTTCCGCGACGCGACGGCGCTCCGGGCCTAGCGCCGGCCCGACAGGTTGAGCACGGGGAGGTCGAGCACGACCCCGACGCTCGACCGCAGGACGTTCTGGTCGGGCACCGCCGACATGCCGTCCCCCTCCCCCGCGTCGACACGGCGGAGGGACGGCATGAACTGCGTCGTCAGGGCGATGGTGAGCGGCGACCTCGGGAGTCCGAACAGGAGCGACAGCCCGGGCGCGAACACGTCCTGGACCGAGACGGACGGGGCCGACGAGACGTCGCCGCCCCCGACGCGGTAGGACAGGAGCGCGCCGAGGTCGACCGCCGAGACGAACAGCGAGACGGTCCGGTCGACGTTGACGTTGACGCCGACGGGCAGCGACAGCCCGAGCGAGAGCGCGGGATCGCCGACCCCGTCGTCCACGATCCACTCGCGGCCGACCACGAGGCCGGGGTACAGGTTGATCGCGTACCGGGCGCCGCGGCCCGCCCGCCGCGCGCGGTAGCTCCCGCTCGGCAGGGCCGAGGCCCGGAACGCCCGGACCATGTCGTCCCCGGTCTCGGCCTCAGCCAGCGACGCCGCCAGCGTGGCGGCCGTGAGCACCTCCGCGCTCACCGGGACCGGCTGGCCCGTCAGCTCCCTGTAGAGCGTGAGCGTCCGCGTGAGCGCCGCCGTCGCGTTCCCCGCGTCGACCAGCGTGAGCACGTCGGCGGCGCCGCGCCACTGGGCCGCCAGCGCCGCCAGGTCCGGGGCCTGCCCCGCCGCCGCGAGCCCCTCGGCGACCGTGACGGGGATCGCGAGCGCCGACGTGGCGAGCTGGCCGGCGGTCCGCACGCGCGCCGCGACGGGCGTCTCGGGGGGCGCCTCGGCGAGCGCGGCCACGCCCGCGAGGAGGTCCGTGATCGAGGCGACGGTCGCGGCCGCCGTCGAGGCGAGGGCGCGGACCTCGGACGCGGACCCGGGCGTCGCCACGCCCTCGAACAGGAGGCGGACGTAGACCGTGCGGTGACCGTCGCCGGCCTGGCGGAGCGTCCGCGCCGAGAGGATGT
>CAXRFJ010000274.1:0-3347 GCA_964229475.1 Rubrivirga sp. | reverse complement strand
GGGGAACCTGATCGTGCGCTACCGAGGGCGGAACAGCTCCCGCAAGCCGATCCTCCTCCTTTCGCACATCGATGTCGTCGAGGCGAACCCCGCCGATTGGACCCTCCCGCCGTTCCAGTTCATCGAGAAGGACGGGGCCCTCGACCGGCGCTTCCAGAAGATCATCGTCGACCCGGCCACCCCCGAGGAGGCCGTCGAGATCCTGACGCAGATCCAGCCGAAGTACGAGGAGCACCACAACGTCGAGTACGACGAGGGCACCATCGAGCTCATCGTCAAGCTCTCGGAGCGCTACATCACCGACCGCCACCTCCCGGACAAGGCCATCGACGTGCTCGACGAGGCCGGCGCCCGCGTCCACCTCGCCAACATCAAGGTGCCGCCGGAGGTCGTCGAGCTCGAGGAGCAGATCGAGGCGGTCAAGGAGGAGAAGAACGAGGTCGTCAAGTCCCAGAACTTCGAGAAGGCCGCCCAGCTCCGCGACAAGGAGAAGAAGCTCCAGGAGGAGCTCCAGAACGTCAAGGACGAGTGGGAGCGCCAGTCGGAGGACGAGACGTACCCCGTCACCGAGTCCGACATCTCGGCCGTCGTCGCGATGATGACCGGCGTGCCGGTCGACCGCGTCCAGACGACGGAGGGCGCCAAGCTGCTCAACATGGAGACCGAGCTGAAGGGCTCCGTGATCGGGCAGGACGAGGCCATCGTCAAGCTGGCCCGCTCGATCCGCCGGACGCGCGCGGGCCTCAAGGACCCGAAGCGGCCCATCGGCTCGTTCATCTTCCTCGGGCCGACCGGTGTGGGCAAGACGGAGCTGGCCAAGCGGCTGACGGAGTACCTCTTCGACAGCCAGGACGCCCTCATCCGGATCGACATGTCGGAGTACATGGAGAAGTTCTCCGTGTCGCGCCTCGTCGGCGCGCCTCCCGGCTACGTCGGCTACGAGGAGGGCGGCCAGCTGACCGAGAAGGTCCGCCGCAAGCCCTACTCGGTCGTCCTCCTCGACGAGATCGAGAAGGCGCACCCGGACGTGTTCAACATCCTGCTCCAGGTGCTCGACGACGGGATCCTGACCGACGGCCTCGGCCGCCGCGTGGACTTCCGGAACACGATCATCATCATGACCTCGAACATCGGGGCGCGGGACATCAAGAACCTCGGCAAGGGCATCGGCTTCTCGCTGACCGAGGAGACGTTCGACTACACCAAGATGAAGTCGACCGTCGAGGACGCGCTCAAGAAGGTGTTCAACCCGGAGTTCCTCAACCGGATCGACGACGTCATCGTCTTCCACCCGCTCGAGAAGACCCACATCCTCGAGATCATCGACGTGATGCAGACGGACCTCTTCGCGCGCGTCGAGGACCTGGGCATCGACATCGACCTGACCAAGGCCGCCAAGGAGTTCCTCGTCGAGAAGGGGTTCGACCCCCAGTTCGGCGCGCGGCCGCTGCGGCGCGCGATCCAGAAGTACGTCGAGGACCCGATGGCCGAGGCCATCCTCACGAACGACCTCCAGGAGGGCGCCAAGATCACCGTCGACCACAAAAAGGGCGACGAGGAGCTGAGCTTCAAGACGAGGAAGGCCAAGGCCGCCAAGAAGAAGGCCGACGAGCCGGAGGAGGAGCCCGAGGCGGAGGCCCCCGCCACGGACGACTAGGCTCCGGCCCTCTCCCGCTCCCCGCCCGCCTCGGTCACCGTGCCGAGGCGGGCGGTCTCATGTCGGGCCCTCCGCTCGACACTCGACGTCGAGCCCGCGTGTGGTCCCATCGGCGTCGCCCGCCCCGAGCGCCCCTCATCCCCACGCCTCTGTCCAGATCCGCCGTGCTGTGAGCGGTCCACCTGGCCCTCGCCCCGTGCGGCACGACCGGACAAGGCCCCGACGATGAGGTCCTGCGGGCGCGAGCCGTGCACGGCGCGACCGATTTGACGTCGCTATCGTGTCTGAGGGCCAGGACGTCGTGGACCTGAGCCTGCCGGCGACGGGCTCGCTCGTCTTGAGCGGGGGCGCGACCCAGACGCTGCGCTACGTCCAGGAGGGCTGGGACACCGGACGCTCGCGGCGGGCATCGCGGGTGCGGTCGCGGAGACGGCGTCGACGCCTCCGGTGGCCCTTCCGATCGTTCCACCTTTCGGGCAGGCGGGCCCCTCCTGTATCGGAACGTCGGTGGGGGCCGCCTAGCGAGGGACCTGGGCCCGCGCGTGTGCGACATCCCCGCGATGGAGACGCGCTGCTGCTGACCTCCGAGCGGCAGGATTCGCCATGCGACGCTGCGTCCCTCGCTCGGGCCGAGGAGACGTACCGCATCGCGCCCGGCACGCTCCAGTCGCTCCGCACCATCCAGACCCTCCGGTGCACGGCCGATGGAGCGCCATCGAGCGACTCCTCGGTCCGGCCTGAGGGCCTCCGCCAGTCCGCCCGCCTCGGGGAGTCGACCGAGGCGGGCGGTACCGGCCGGGACGTCGCTAGTCCTCGTCGTCCTCGTAGTCGTCGGGCGTGACGGCGCCGCCGGCGTAGCCGGGCGCGTCGCTGGCGGGGAAGGTCTCGTACAGCGCCTCGTCGACCTCGTTGTCGGGGTCGATGGTGTCGTCGACCTCCTCGGCGGGCTCTTGCGGAGGGGCGTCGGCGGGCGGGCGGGCGTCGGGGGTGCGGTCCGGAGTGTCGGCCATGGGTCGGGTGGATGGGCGGGGGTCGTACACGCGCCGGCCGGCCGGGTGCCGGCCGGGCGCGCGGCGCCTCGGCGGGCGCTACTCGCCGTCGGGGAGCGGGTTCTCGATCGTCACGTCGATGTCGGCCCCGCCGTCGCCGGCGGGCACGCCGCCACCGCGGAGGAAGAAGAACCACACGAGCACGCCGACGAGGACGAGCGCGACGATCGCGACGATGGCGGTCGAGCCGCCGCTGCCGCCGTTGGAATCAGCCATGAGAGGGGGAGTCAGAAGGGACGCCCTTCAAGCCCGCCTCTGGCCGGGGGTTCCTTCGAGTCCCCTCCCCGTCCCGAGCGGCCCCCAACGAAACGCGCCGGCCCCCATCCCGGGAGCCGGCGCGAACGGATCGAGCGCGGGGCGCGCTAGCGCGCGAGCGAGACCGAGCGGGTGGCCGTCTGGCCGCGGCCGTCGGTGGCGCGGACGAGGTAGAGGCCCGGCGGCAGGTCGCCCGCGTCGACGCGGAGCGTGTAGGTCCCGGCCTGGACGTAGCCGTCGTGGAGCCGGGCGACGCGCCGGCCGAGCGCGTCGTGGACGGCGACCGAGAGCGACGTGGCCTGCTCGACCGTCAGCGTCAGCCGCGTCGACGACGTGAACGGGTTCGGGCTCGGGGTCGAGAGCCGGAACGGCTGCGGGGTGTCGTC
>CAXRFJ010000273.1:0-3392 GCA_964229475.1 Rubrivirga sp. | reverse complement strand
GATGTTGGGCGTGGCGCGCTCGCTGACCCAGCGGACGTCCCCGTGAACATCCCGGAGCCGGTAGTCCAGGCGGCTGGGCTCGCCCGAGCGGAGGCGGGCGTCGTGCTCAGCGAAGGGTTCGGCGTCGGCGTCGTCCACGAGCGCCTCCCAGCCCACCTCGTCTCCAGTCAGCATGGCCGACGAGATGCCCACGATGCGTTCGAGTTGGGGCGTGACGAAGGCGTAGCGCCGCTCGCCGTCGGCGTCGTACGAGAACGTGAAGAGCGCGTCGTCCAGGTCGGCGACGGTCCGCTGGAAGCGAGCCTCGGCCTCGACCCACGCCCAGAGCGTGCCGAAGAGGAGGCCCAGGCGGGCGGCGGCGGCCTCGGCGGCGGGCGCCCACGGCGCGGCGGTGGCCAGCACGAACGCGCCCGGGACCGAGCCGGCGACGGGCACGGCGAGCACGTGCGGCCGGCCGAGCCCCTCGGCCAGCGGGCCGCCCACGACGGCGACGGGCTCGCCCCGGCGGAGCGCCGCGGCGTCGGGCCCCTCGACCTCGACGAGGTCGGGCGTCGCGCCCGGCGGCCACGCGGCGCACCGGACGAACGCCTCCGACTGTCCCTCGCCGACGAGCGCGACGGCCACGTCGGCGTCGAGGGCCTCGCCGAGGCGGGCCACGCCGACCTCCATCAGCTCGAGCGCGTTGGGGTGCGAGAGCGCCGCGTTGCGGAGCGCGGCCTCGGCCGCGTCGACGCGGTCGGCGAGCGGGGTCGCGGGGGGAGCGGCAGGGGCCATGCCCCGGGTATCGGCGGCGGCGGCGCGGGCGTAAGAACCGGCCCCGGCTCCCTCCGCCCGACGGCATCGACCCGACGGCTCGGCGCCGCGGCGGACCGACGCGGCGCGGACCTACCCGGCGCGGTCCCGCCGCTCGGCCGGGACGACGAGCGCGCCGTACGCGAGCCCCGTCGCGACCTGGATCGTGCCCAGCGCCGCGATCAGCGCGACGAGCCCGACGCCGGCCTCGAGCAGCCGGCTCGCGACCACGATCGTCACGCTGTCGACGAGCGTCACGAGCAGCCAGTCGGTCGCGACGACGCGGCCGAGCACGGCGTCGTCCGCCCGCTCCTGGAGCAGCGTCGTGGAGAGGACCCAGTTGGCGCCGCTGGCGGCGTGGGCGAACACGACAAGCCCGGCCACGAGCCACCGCCCGTCGACCGCGGCGACGCCGAGGTAGCCGAGCCCGCTCACCACGATGCAGCCGGCGAGGACGGCGGGCCAGCGCCGGGCGTCGCGGAAGGCCGTCCGCGCCACGATCGGGCCGATCCCGGTGCCCAGCCCGCGCGCGGCGAACAGGACGCCGATCCCGGTCGTCCCGGCCGACGGGAAGAGCTGGTCGCCGAGGAGCGCGAGGGCGAACACGAGCCCGCCGCCGCCGATGCCCCAGGCCGCCTTCGCCCCGACGATCCGCCGGACCGGCGGCCGCGTCCGGACGTACCGCCAGCCCTCGGCGATCCGCCGGAGCCCGGCCCGGACCACGCCGCCCACGTCGACCTCAACCTCGCGCGCCGGCAGCCGGATGCCCGCGATAAAGACGGCACTCACGAGGTAGGTCGCGGCGTCGAGCCAGAACACGACGTCGGTCCCGAACGCGTCGACGACCGGCCCGCCGGCCGCGGCCCCGAGCGCGAGCATGACCGACCACGTCGCGGCGAGGAGCGCGTTGGCCGTCAGCAGCTCGCCCTTCTTGGTGATGAGCGGGAGGACGGCGTTGCGGGCCGGCGTGAACGCGGCGCTCACGGCGATCTGCGCCGCGGCCAGCACGTAGAGCAGCCACAGGTCCTCGGCGTCGCGGACGAACAGGAAGCCGAGCACGAGCGCCGCCCGCACGAGGTCGGCCCCGATCATCAGCTTCCGCCGGTCGAGCCGGTCGGCGAGCACGCCCGCGATGGGCGACGCGAGCGCGAGCGGAAGCAGCTTCGTCAGGAACACGCCGCCGAGCGCAGTCTCCGAGCCGGTCAGGTCGAGGACGAGCCGGTACAGCGCGAGCGTGTTGAACCAGTCGCCGAAAAGCGAGACGACGGTCCCGCCCCACAGCCGGCGGACGTCGCGGTTGGTGCGGAGGAGCGTGCCGAAGCCGACCTCGCCGCGGAGGTCGGCCGCGTCCGGTCGGCGGGGTGCGATCATGGGCGGGCGGGGGAGCGCCCCACACGAAGCGCGGCGCGTCGCGGTTCACGCCCGGCCGCGACTCCGCATCTCCCTCATGCCCCGTCCGCTTCTCGCCCTCCTCCTGCTGGCGCTCGCCGGGTGCGCTGGCCTCGGTGCCGAGGCGGAGGGGTCTGCGGAAGTCGAGCCCCCGGAGGCGAGGACGGTCCACCTGGCCGGCCGGTTCGTGACGGGGTACGGCGACCGCCCGAGGCGCGGCGTCTACGGCCTCCGCGTCCGCCTCCTGTTCCGGCGGGCGGACGGCGCGGGCTGGGAGGGCGCGACCCCGCCGCCCGGCCCCGACCGCCAGCACCGCACCTTCGACGTGCTCGGCGAGGACGGCCGCTTCCGGTTCGACCTCGCCACGTCGCTCGACCTCTCGGCCTACGACGAGGTCGCCATCGTGCCCGAGACGGCGACGCGGACGGTCCGCCTCGTCCCCACTCCGCGCGGGGCGCGGCGGTTCGGCACCGGCGCGAGCGCCGTCACCGTCCTCCCGCTGGCGGACGCGATCCGCGTGCCACTGCCGCCGGCCGGCCCGGTTTGGGTGGACGGATTGGAGCAGGAGGTCCGGCGCGAGGTCGGCGTGACGGTCCGCTGGGCGGAGCTGTCGCGCGCGTTCGTCGAGGCGCGGTACGCCGGCGCCGTCCCGTTCGAGCTCCCGCCCGTCCGGGTCGAGCTGAGCCAGGGCGGCGGGTTCGTGTTCCAGGCGCTCGACCCCGACGTGCTCGCGCTCGGCGGCCACGAGATCGAGCTCAACGCCGCCCGCGGCATCACGCCGACGCTCGTCGCCCACGAGTACGGCCACTACACGACGTTCCGGATGTGGGGCGCGAGCCCGCTCCGCTACACGCTCCGCAACCGCAACCTCCGCGAGGGCTGGGCCATCTTCTTCTCGTTCGCCGTCCGCGCCTGGGCCGCCGCGACCTACGGCGACGTCGACCTCGCGCCGTCGAACCCGGAGCGGGCGCCGTTCACGCACCTCGTCGGCGAGGGCCGGCGCTACCGCAACATCGCCTACGGCACGTCGCACCCCGACTACACGGCCATCGGCGCCCTCCTGTGGAGCCTCTACGACGTCGCCGAGCCGTCGCCCTTCGAGTACGAGGGCCCCGACCTCGGCAGCCTCGCCGGCGACAACGACGACGTCGCCGGCGGGCTCGCCGTCTTCGAGGCCGTCCGCCTCCCCCGGACCCTGGTCTTCGACGAGG
>CAXRFJ010000272.1:0-15155 GCA_964229475.1 Rubrivirga sp. | reverse complement strand
CCCCCCCCGGCCTGCACGCCCTCGTCGTCGTCGAACAGGAACAGCTCGGCGCCGTCGCCGAGGCGGACCGACTGGCGGAAGCGTCGCGCGGACTCCGTGAGCCGGACGAGCCGCCGACCGCCGGGGTCCGAGAGCGCGATCGTCTGCACGTCGCCGGGCCCGAGCCGGCCGTCGCCGTCCGAGTCCTCCTCCAGGACGACGTAGAAGAACGCCCGGACCCGGGTGCTGTCCCGGAACTCGCTCACCTCGCGCACCACCTGGCCCGCCTCGGGAAACAGCCAGCGGCCCTCGCGCGCCTCGGTGTCGTAGAAGAGGACGTTCGTCGTTTCGGTGTACTCGCCGCCTCGGATGGAGGCGCCGTAGCCGCCGTCGCGGTCCGTGCCGAGGTCGGCCCGCAGGAACGGCGTCCCGTCGACCTCCGAGAACCCGCCGACGGCCGCGGCGACCTCGGACCCGCTCGCTACCGCGGCCCCCGACTCGCCCGGCGCCGCGTGGGCGGCGTCGGACCGGCCGCCGGAGTCGGTGGCGCACCCGGCGAGCAGGACGAGGGGGACGAGGAGGAAGCGCATGGCGGACGGAAGAGGCCGCCGGAGGGTACGGCTACCGACCCAGAATCCGCCCGTACTCGGCCGGGTCGAGCACGATCCGCCGGGCCTCCGCCACGACCGGGTCCTCGGAGAGCGCGTCGACGGTCTGCGCCTCCTGGCCGACGTAGCGCGACAGGATCTCCTGGCGGAGGTGGGCCCGGAGGCGGTCGGCGTGGCGCTCGAAGTCCCGCGCCTTCTCGCGGGCGACGGCCTCGCGGAGCTCCCGCAGCGCGGCCTCGGCGCCCGCGTACCCCGCCGCGTCGAGCTCGTCCGCGAGCGCGTCGGCGGTCCGCTCGGCGTCGGTCCGGTACTCGAGGCCCTCGGCCTCGACGAACTGGCGGAAGCGGTCGAGGAGCGCGCCGTCGACGCGGAAGCCCTCGGGGAGATCGGGCGTCTCGGCGGCGAAGCGGTTGGCGAAGCGGAGGAACGCGGCCGACCGGACGAGCGCGGCCTCCAGCTCGCTCTCCTCGCCGACCGTGACCTCGACGTCCGGCTCGATCCCGACGCCGCTGCGGACCGTCCGCCCCGCGTCCGTCTCGAACGTCCGGGCGCCCGCGCCCACCTCAGTGGCCTCGCGGCCCTGGGCGTAGGCGAGGCGCTGGATCTCGCGGCCCGACGGCGTGGTGTAGCGGCTGACGGTCAGCTTCAGCGCCGTCCCGTACGGCATCGGGCGGACGACCTGGACGAGCCCCTTCCCATACGTCGTCTCGCCGACGATGACGCCGCGGTCGTGGTCCTGCAGCGCGCCCGACACGATCTCGCTCGCCGACGCGCTCGTCCCATCGACCAGCACGGCGACGGGCAGGTCGGGCGTCGTCGGCGCCTCCGGCGTGCGGTAGGTCTGGTCGGTGCCGGCCGCCCGGCCGCGCGTCTCCGTGATCAGGCTCCCCTGCGGCAGGAACTGGCCGCTGAGGGCGACCGCCTGGTCGAGCAGCCCGCCCGGGTTGCCGCGGAGGTCGAGCACGAGCGCCCGCAGCTCGCCCTCGTTCTTCAGGCCGTCGACGGCGCGCTGGACCTGCCCGGCGGCGTCCTGCATGAACCGCCCGAGGCGGACGTAGCCGACGCCGTCGGCCGGGTCGCCGAGGTAGCCGGAGTACGTGACCTCGCTCTCCGGCTCGCCGGCGCGGACGAGGACGAACCGGAGCGGGTCGGGCTCGCCCTCGCGCGCGACCTCGACCGGGACGCTCGACCCGGGCTCGCCGCGCAGCAGCGAGTTGGCGCGCTGTGCCGAGAGCTCGTCGGCCGGCTGCCCCGCCAGCGTCACGACGGCGTCGCCCGGCCGGAGCCCCTGGCGCTCGGCGTCGGAGCCGTCGAGGACGCTCACGACCACGAGGCGCCCGCCGCGCTCGGCCACCACCACGCCCACGCCGCCCACGTCGCCGCCCTGCTGGAGCCGGCTCGCCGCGGCCGTCGCCTCGTCGTAGTAGACCGTGTACGGGTCGAGCGCGCCCGTCATCGCCCCGATCCCGCTCCGCATCAGCGCCTCCGAGTCGATGGCGTCGACGTACTCGGCCGCGAGCGTCTCGTAGACGGCGCCGTAGAGCCCGAAGCTCTTGCGGATGGCGAAAAAGTCGACGCCGGTCTGGGCGACGGCGGGCGCCGCGACCGGCAGGGCGACGAGGGCGGCGAGGACGAGGCGGCGCATGGGGCGAGCGGAGTGGGGCGACAGGCTAACGCCGCGCCCCGTCCCTTCGCGCCTGTCCGCGAGCCCGGGCTATTTCGGTCCCGGCTCCGTCGGCGGCTCGCCCGAGGCCACCTCGGTCGGGGCGTGGGCCGCCTCCGCCTCGCGCTTCGCCCGCTCCTTGGCCTCGCGGCGCTCCTCGGCCGCCAGCTCGCGCGCGCGGCGCCGCTCGACGACGCCCGTCAGCCAGATCGAGAGCTCGAACAGGCCCATCAGCGGGATCGCCATGAGCAGCTGGCTCCACGGGTCCGGCGGCGTGATGAACGCCGAGATGATGAGGACGATGACGACAGCGTAGCGCCGGCCGGCCTTCAGCATGTCCTGCGTGAGCACGCCCACCTTCGCCAGGACCGTCACCACGACCGGCAGCTCGAACAGGATGCCCGCCCCGAACGCCCACGTGAGGAGCATCGAGAAGTACTTCGAGATGTCGAACTCGTTGACGATCGTGTCCGAGATCTGGAACTGGGCGAAGAACTGGAGCGCGATCGGCGCGATGATGAGGTAGCCGAACGAGATCCCGAGCGCGAAGAAGAACGCCGCGAACACGGCCGCGAAGCGGAGGCCCTTCCGCTCGTCCGGGTACAGCCCCGGCTCGATGAACTTCCACGCCTGGTACACCACGATCGGCGACCCGATCACCACGCCGGCCGCGATGACGGTCCCGAAGAAGGCGAAGAACTGGCCCGTGACCGTCCGGTTCTGGAGCACGATGTCGACCGCGCTCAGCCGGAGCACGTCGTACATGAAGAACGACGCCCGCGTCGGCCCGAGCAGCAGGCCGTCCATGATCCAGTCCGTAAAGAACAGGCACAGCCCGACGCACAGGAGGATCGCGCCGAGCGCCTTCAGGATCCGCCAGCGGAGCTCCTCGAGGTGGTCGAGGAACGGCATCTCGCCGGGCGCCGCCTGCATGTGCTCCGGGACGCCGCCCGAGGGCGGCGGCGGCGGGGTCTGGTCGAGGCGGACCGGGTCGGCCGCCCCGTCGCCTGACGAGGCCGCCGCCTTCTGCGACCGCGAGCGCCAAACGTCCATGCGAGTGAGGAGTGATGCGTGAGGGGAGAAGGGGTGTCCGCGCGAGCCTCCCAGAAGCCGGGAACGTACGAGCCGCGCGAAAGGCTTCAGGGCTGCGTGCCCATCACCCTTTACTCATCACCCCTTTCCCTCAAGCCGTGTCCCCGGAGGGCGTCGCGGCGCGGGCGCTCTCGCGGAGGTTGAGCTCGAGGAGCGACTCGACCCAGAGGCCCTCGGCCTCGAGGCGGGCCCGGCCGCCGCTCCACGTGAAGTTGAACAGGGTGACCACGCCGGCCACCTCGAACCCGTCGCTGCGGAGGAGCGCCGCCGCCCGCGCCGCCGACCGCCCGCTGTTGAGGATGTCGTCCATGAGCGCGACCGGGCGGCTCCGGTCGAGCGGCCCCTCGACGAGGCGGCGCCGGCCGTAGGCCTTCCGCCGCTCGCGGATGAAGCCGCCGCGGAACGGCTTGTCGGGCGTCCCGTGCGGCAGGACGGCCGTCACGAGCGGGAACGCGCCGTAGCCGAACCCGGCGACCTGGTCGATCCCGCGCCCGCGGAGCCGCTCGGCGAGGACCGCCCCGGCCTCCTGGAACACGTCGCCGTCGAGCATCGGGGTCCGCGTGTCGAGGAGCCAGCCGATCGGCTGGCCGCGCGGGTCGGTGATGGCCTCGTCCTCCCGCCGCACGAGCGCCCGTTGGTAGAGCGTGTGCCCCAGCTTGGCGAGGGCCGACTCGGGGACGGTGCTGTAGTCGTTCGGCATGGGGGGCGACGGCGGGCCGCGTCGGGCACGACGCGGGGGGCAACATACGGAGCGGCGGCCGGCAAGCGGCGTGCCGCGGTGGGGGACGGGGCGACAAACGCCGAGGTTGCGGGAGGCTCCCGGCGCCGACGCCGGACAAACGCCGCCAGCCGCGCGGTCGCGTGCCCGCCCCGTGAGCGCCGAGCGAAAAAACGACCGCTCGCGGTCCGGGTTTTCCCCAGATGGTCCGCCCCGACGTCCCCCTCGCGGGCCGACGCCGAGGCGGGGAGAGCCGGCTAGGCCGCGACGGGCTCGGCGCCCAGCGAGGCCACGTCGTAGAGCGGGAACGCGTCGCAGAGGGCGCGGACCTCGGCCCGGACCGCCTCGGCGTCGGCCCCGCGGCTCTCGATCACGCGGTCGGTGAGCGCGACCACGCGGCGGAACTCGTCGGGGCCGAGCCCGCGCGTCGTCATGGCCGGCGCGCCGACGCGGATGCCGGACGTGACGAACGGGCTCTCGGGGTCGCCCGGCACCATGTTCTTGTTGACTGTGATGGCGGCCTCGCCGAGCCACGCCTCGGCCTCCTTGCCCGTGCAGCCCTTCGAGCGGAGGTCGACGAGCGCGAGGTGGTTGTCGGTGCCGCCGCTCACGACCGCGTAGCCGCGCTCGACGAACGCCTCGGCCATCGCCTGCGCGTTCGCGATCGTCCGCTCCTGGTAGGTCACGAACTCCGGCGTCAGCGCCTCGCCGAACGCGACGGCCTTCGCCGCGATCACGTGCATGAGCGGCCCGCCGATGGTTCCGGGGAACATGGCCGAGTCGAGGACCTGCCCGGTCGTCTTGGGCGTCCCGTTGCGGAGCGTCTCGCCGGTGGGGGAGGGGCCGTTCGGCCCGACGAGGATCATCCCGCCGCGCGGCCCGCGGAGCGTCTTGTGCGTCGTGGTGGTCACGACGTGGGCGTGGGGGAGCGGGTCGTTCAGCAGGTCGGCCGCGATAAGGCCCGCCGTGTGGGCCATGTCCACCCAGAGCACCGCCCCGACCTCGTCGGCGATCTCGCGCATCGTGGCGTAGTCGAAGTCGCGGCTGTAGGCGCTGGCGCCGACCGACAGCATCCGTGGCCGGACCTCGCGGGCCTTCTCGCGGACCTTGTCGAGGTCGATCCGCCCCGCGTTCTCGCCCTCCGTGTCGACGCCGTAGAAGTGCGGCTCGTAGAGCTTGCCGGAGAAGTTGACCGGGCTGCCGTGCGTGAGGTGGCCGCCGTGGGCGAGGTCGAGCCCGAGGAGCCGGTCGCCGGGCGCCATGAAGGCGAGGTAGACCGCGCTGTTGGCCGTCGCGCCCGAGTGCGGCTGGACGTTGACCCAGTCGGCCCCGAACAGCTCCTGCGCCCGCTCCTTGGCCAGCGTCTCGACCTCGTCGACGACCTCGCAGCCGCCGTAGTAGCGCTTGCCGGGGAGGCCCTCGGCGTACTTGTTGGTGAGCGGGCTGCCCATCGCCTGGAGCACGGCCGAGCTCACGAAGTTCTCGGAGGCGATCAGCTCGAGGCCGTCGTTCTGCCGCTCGACCTCGCGGCGGACGATGTCGAAGACGGCGGGGTCGGTGGCCTGGAGGGCAGTCATGGCGGGGCGTCGGAGGGCACGGAAAGCTAGCCCACCCCGCACGCGGGGACGGCCCGAATCGGCCCGCGCGGTCGGCCCGAGGCCCCGCCCGCTACCGGTCGTCGCCCGGCTGCTCGATGGGCGTGAACCAGCCGGCGATGCCGAGGTACTCCCACTCGCCGCCCGGGAAGCGGCCGTTGAGGTCGACGCGGTAGACGCTCGCCACGTAGTAGTCCGTCCGCTCGACGTCCTCGACGTCGACCCGGGCCGCGCGGCGGCCGAGGCGGTCGTCGAGAAAGTCGGTCACGTCGTTGCCGGAGGCGTCGCCCTCCTCGCGCGCGCGGGCCGCGGCCTCGGCCTGCAGGAACTCCTGGAACGCCTCGGGGCCCGGGTTGAGCACGTACAGCAGTCCCGCGATCAGGATCAGACCGACGAAGAGGACGCGTCCGGGAGTCATGGGGCCGACGGGTTCGGAGACGGCGGGTATCGGTCGATCCCGCCCCGCCCAAAGCTAGGCCGTGCCTACTGCACGACGCCCTGCGTCATGGCGTAGACCAGGAGGTTGACGCCCATCCGCAGCGCCGCCTCGCGCGCGGCGGGCGAGTCCGGGTGGACGCCGGCCGGCTCCCAGCCGTCGCCGAGGTCGCTCTCGTGGGCGTAGAACACGACGAGGCGCCCCTCGTGGAACAACCCGTAGCCGACGGCCGGCGCGCCGTCGTGCTCGTGGATCTTGGGCAGGCCGTCCGGGAAGGCGTAGTGGGCGCGGTAGACCGGGTGGGCCGCCGGGAGCGGCTGGAGCTCCTGCTCGGGGAACACCTTCCGGAGCTCGCGGCGCACGGCCTCGTCCAGCCCGTAGTCGTCGTTGACGATGAGGAAGCCGCCGCCCTCCAGGTAGCGCCGGAGCCGGCCCGCCTCGGCATCGGTGAGGACCACGTTGCCGTGGCCGTTGAGGTAGAGGATCGGGACCGTGAAGAGCCGGTCGCTGGTCAGCTCGACGGTGATCGGCTCGGGCGCGAGGTCGAGGAGCGTGTGCTCGCGGGCGAAGGCGATGAGCGTCGGGAGCGGGTCGCCGGAGTACCAGTCGCCGCCGCCGCCGTACTGGACGCGGGCGATCTGGACCTCGCCCTGAGCCGCGGCCGGCACCGCCCCTATACATAAGGTGGCGACGAGCGCGAGCAGACGGACGGGGCGGGGGGCGGGCATGGGCGCTAGACTACGGAACGCTCTCTCGGACACCGATGCCAACGCCCGCCCCCCGCCTCTTCGTTTCCCTCGCCGCGCTGGCGGTCGTCGTCGCCAGCGGCTGCGCCCACCAGCCGTGCATCGTCACAAACGAGGCCGGCGAGCCGCTCGTGTCGACGTTCTCGATCGTCGCCGTCGACACGACGACGGGCGAGATCGGCGTCGCGGTCCAGTCCAAGTTCCCGAACGTCCGGTTCATGGTGCCGACCGTGAAGGCCGGCGTCGGGGCCGTGGCGACGCAGAGCTTCGCCCGCCTCGCCTACGGCCCCGAGGGGATCGCGCTGATGGAAGAGGGCGCGACGGCCGACGAGGCCCTCCGCATCTCGATGCGCAACGACCCGAACCCGCCCGTCCGCCAGGTGGGGATGGTCGACGCGCGCGGCAACGCGGCCACGTTCACGGGCGCCGAGGCGTTCGAGTGGCGCGGCGGCCGGGTCGGCGGCTCCGACGCGATCGCCGAGGCGGGCGTGGTCGCGGTCGGGCACGGCTACGCGGCGCAGGGCAACATCCTGGTCTCGCAGGAGACGGTCGACGCCATCGCGGAGACGTTCGAGGCGAGCACCGGGACGCTCGCGCAGCGGCTCACGGCGGCGCTCGTCGCGGGCGGGCGCGCCGGCGGCGACAAGCGGGGCGAGCAGTCGGCGGCGCTCGTCGTCCACCGCCCGGGCGCGGGCTACGACGGGTCCGACGTCGTCGTCGACATCTCGGTCTACGACCACCCCACGCCGCTCGCCGAGCTGGAGCGGCTCGTCGCCCTCAACGACCTGTACTTCACCGACTCCGACCCGGCCGACATGGTCGAGGTCACGCCCGCGATCGCGCGCGAGCTCCAGGAGATCTGGATCGCCCGCGACTTCTACGACGGCGCGGCCGATGGCGAGGTCGACGCCGAGTTCCAGTCGATCCTGACCGACTACATGGGCTGGGAGAACTACGACCTCCGCATCGACGAGGTCGCGAGTGTGGACCTCGCGGCCGGCGAGACGCTCTACATCGATCGGGAGGTGCTGGACGACATCCGGGCCGTCTTCCGCGAGGGCCGCTACCGATAGCCGTGCACCCGGTCCTCCTCCGCCTCGCCGAGGGCCGCTCGCCCGGGACGCTCGGCCACGCGCCTGCGGTCGCGGAGGAGGTCGCCCGTCACCCCGACCTCGTCGAGGTCCTCGTCGACGCGCTGGCGGACGGCGCCGACGGGGTCCGCAACCGGGCCGCGATCGCGCTCGACCGCGCCACCCGAGCCGACCCCCCTCTGCTGGCGCCCCACGCCGACGCGCTCCTCGCCGCCGCCGAGGCGGACCGACCCGGCGGCGCGCTCCGGCGGCTCCTCCCGCTCTTGCTCTCCCGCGTCTCGCTCAGCCCCGGCGACGCCGAGCGCCTGGTCGATCGCGCCGAGCGCTGGCTCCGGACCGAGCCGCCCGCCGGCCGCGCCAACGCGCTCGACGCCCTCATCAGCGCAGCCCGCCAGCACCCCCTCCTCCTCGGGCGGGCCCGCCTGCTCGCCGAGGCCGCGCTCGACCACCCGGCGCCGTCGGTCCGCGCCCGCGCCCGGCGCCAGTGCGCCCGCCTCGACCGGCTCGCCGAGACGGCGTAAGCCATGGAGACGGCCCCGCCGCCACTCGAGCTGACGTCGGCGCGCGACCTCCGGCGCATGCGGACCACCTTCGCCGTCCTCGCCGGGCTGGCGCTGCTCCCGATCGGGCTCGCGTTCCTGCTCGGCGTCCGGAGCCTCCTCGTCTGGACGGCGGCGTTCGCGCTCAGCGTGCCGTTCGTGGCCGTCCCGCTCGGCGGAGCCCGCACGCTCCGCCGGCTGGCGGCCGGCCCGGACGGCGTCCGCGTCGGCGCGCAGACGATCCCGTGGTCTCGGGTCCGACACGTCGATCTCGACCGGACGCGCCCGCACTTCGAGGTCCGCGTCGTGTGGGAGGGCCAGACGGCGCGGACGCCCTGCGGGCACCCGCCGGCGGTCGTGGAGTCGGCCGTCGCCGCGTGGTGGTCGGTCGCCGACGGCCCGGTCGGGGCGGTGCCGCACGTGGCGGGCGCCGACGGGTCGTGGACGGGCGTCCGCCTCCGCCGCCTCACGAATGGATGACCGGCACCGCGGCGGGCGGAGGGCGTTCGCACGGCCCCCTCCCCCGACCCGATGCCCCTCCACCTCGACCGCCACTATGCCGCCGACGCGCTCGCCCAGCTCGGCGTCGACCGCGGCGCCCTCGACGCCGACGTCCTCGCCGCCCACCAGCGCGTCCTCGACGGCTCGACCGCCAGCCCCGAGATGCTCGGCTGGCGGCAGATGCTCCTCGAGCCCGACGACGCGCTCCTCGAGAGCGTCGCCGAGACGGCCGCCGAGATCCGCGAGCGCGCCGACGTGCTCCTCTGCATCGGGATCGGCGGGTCGTACCTCGGCGCCGAGGCCGTCATGCAGGCGCTCGTCCCGCCGTTCTCTAGCGACGGTCCGGAAATCCTCTTCGCCGGCAACCACCTCGGCCCCGACTACCACCGGCGCCTGTTCGAGTACCTCGACGGCAAGAGCGTCTACGTCAACGTCATCTCGAAGTCCGGGACGACGCTGGAGCCGGCGCTCGCCTTCCGCCTCGCCCGGCGCTTCCTGGAAGAGCGGTTCGACGACGCCGACCGGCGCATCGTCGCCACGACCGACGCCCGGAAGGGGACGCTCCACGACTTCGCCGTCGAGCGCGGCTACCGTCGCTACGTGGTGCCGGACGACGTCGGCGGGCGGTTCTCCGTCCTCACGCCGGTCGGCCTCCTGCCCATCGCCGCCGCCGGCGTCGACGTGCGGACGCTCTTCTACGGCGCCGTCGCCGAGGCCCGCGCCCTCACCGAGGCGGACGCCTCGCACCCGGCGCTCCAGTACGCCGCCGACCGGTTCGCCTTCCACGAGGCCGGCTACAAGACCGAGGTCCTCGCCTCGATGGACCCGCGGCTGACCGGCATCGGCGACTGGTGGCAGCAGCTGTTCGGCGAGAGCGAAGGGAAAGAGGGGAAGGGCCTCTTCCCGGTCACGCTCCAGTACACCACCGACCTCCACTCGGTCGGGCAGTACGTCCAGCAGGGCCAGCGCGTCCTCGTCGAGACGTTCCTCCGCATCGACGACGCCGGCGACGGGCCGGCGGTCAAGGAGGAAGACGGCGACCCGGACGGGCTGAACTACCTCGCCGGCAAGCCCTACGGCTTCGTCAACGAGAAGGCCTACGAGGGGACGGCTGAGGCCCACGCCGAGGGCGGCGTCCCGAACTGGACCCTCACGTTGTCGCGCCTCGACGCCGAGACGCTCGGGCGGCTGCTCTACTTCTACGAGCACGCCGTTGCCGTGAGCGGGACGCTGCTCGGCGTCGACCCGTTCAACCAGCCGGGGGTCGAGACCTACAAGCAGAAGATGTTCTCGCTCCTCGGGCGCCCGTAGCAGAGCCTCGGTGTCCCTCCTCTCCGCGGGGTCGTGCCGGTGTGTCGGTGCGGCCCCGCTCCCTTTTGGGGGTCCGCGCCGCGGACGCCGGGCGCGAGGTCGTCCACGGACCGGCCCAGACGCGCCAGAAAAGGCTATCCACACTGTGGACGGCGGTGTGGAAAACCCCCGGACCAGCGGGGAGGCCTGTGGACGCGCCCACCAGTGGGGGAGGGGCGGCCTGGGTCAACCCCAGACCGCCCACGGGGTATCCGACCCCTTGTCCACATGCCACCGGACCCGGAGGCGAGTGGGCTAGCCCCCCCGCCTCCCTGTGGACGAGTGTGGAGATGTGGATGAGCTCCTAGAGATCCGTCCTGGTGCCTTCTCCAGCGACCTGAATCGACCGGGGCCTCGTGGATGACGCCGTGGACGAGCAGGGAGGTTGTCCACGCCTCTCCACAAGATCCCTCGGGGGCCCCGTTGTCCACGGGATCCACAGCCCTACTACTTCTTCAGCATTCTATTCTTTCATACAGAGTAATACAGAGGGGTGTGGACGGCCCAGGCGGGGGCGAGCGGAGAGGGAGAGACCACTGATCCACTACGCTATACCAGGGAGATACCAGTCGGTGACAGCCTGTCAGTCGGAACGCTCTGCCGCCTTCTCCGCGTACCTTCGGATCCCCTCTCCACCCGGCCATGACTCAGCGCATCCTCGTCGTCCTCGACCCTGACTCCGACACGCCCGTCGCGACGGACACGGCCATCGACATCGCGAAGCGACACGGCGGCGAGCTCACCGGCCTCGCGTTCGTCGACAAAGACTCGATCGGGCAGGAGGCCGCCGGCGGCGGCATCGGGTCGATGTACTACGCGGAGCGGCTCCGGGAGCGGCTCACCGAGGAGACCCGCCAGCGGGCCAACGAGCTCATCGCCCGGTTTACGCAGCGCGTCGAGGCCGAGGGCGTCCGCCACACCGGTGACCGCGTCGGCGAGGGCGAGCTGGTCAAGAGCCTCCTCGATGAGATGCGGACGCACGACCTGCTGGTGACCGGCCGCGAGAGCCACTTCTACTACGCCGACCCGGACAAGCGGACGCACACGCTCGGGAAGGTGCTCCAGGAGGCCGCCGCGGCGACGCTGATCGTCGGCGAGACGCGTCCGGCGGTTTCGCGCGTGGCCGTCGCCTACGACGGCAGCGCGCCGTCGGCGCGGGCGCTCCAGAAGTTTGCCCACCTCGCGCCGTTCGGGACGGACGTCGCCGTCGAGATCGTCCACGTCCACGGCGACTCGGAGACGGACCGGCTGGCGAGCGACCGCCTCCGTGCCGACGCTGCGGCCTACCTCGCCGCCCACGGCTTCGGGACGGTGACCACGACGGGCGTCGAGAGCAGCCACCCGTCCGACCGGATCTGCGACCTCGCCCAGGGCGACCGCGCCGACCTCGTCGTCTCCGGCGCCTACGCCAAGTCGGGCTTCCGCAAGATGATCTTCGGCTCGAGCGCGACGAAGCTGCTCGAAGAGGCCAAGGTCCCGCTGTTCCTGTACCACTGAGGCGGGAGCCTGGAGGCGGAAGGCGTGCGGGGCCCTCGATCAGGCGCCTCTGCCCGCCCTCCCGCCTCGCAGGCTACAGGACCGGCGCCAGGAGCTGCGTCGCGTTGGCGGCGAACCGGAAGGCGAACGACTTCTCGGCGAGGTCCTCGCGCGTGATCCGCGTGGCCCGCTCGACGTCGTGCTCCAGCATCCGGGCGACGTCGGCGCACACCTCGGCGTCGCGCGTGACGACGGTCGTCTCGAAGTTGAGGCGGAACGAGCGGTTGTCGAAGTTGGCCGTGCCGACGATGGCGAAGTCGTCGTCGACGAGGGCGACCTTCTGGTGCATGAAGCCCGGCTCGTAGAGGTAGACCTGGACGCCGGCGCGCTCGACCTCGGGGAGGTAGGCGTACGGGACGAACTTGAACAGCACGCTGTCGCTGGTGCGCGGCATGAGCACGCGGACGTCGACGCCGCGGAGGGCCGCCAGCTGGAGCGCGCCGAGCACCCGGCCGTCGGGCACGAAGTAGGGCGTCGCGATCCAGATCCGCTCCTCGGCGCTCTCGATGGCGTGCGTGTAGAGCAGGCCGCACGTCTCGATCTCGTCGGCCGGGCCGGACGACATCACGAGGGCCGTCCGGTCGGCCTCGGCCGCCTCGGGCTCCCACACGAGCCCCTCGAGCTCCTCGCGGGTGCCGTAGTACCAGTCGCGGGCGAACGACAGCTGGAGGCCCTGCACGGTCGGGCCCTCGACGCGGAGGTGGGTGTCGCGCCAGTGCGGGAAGTCCTCCGTGTTGCCGAGGTACTCGTCGCCCACGTTGTGCCCGCCCACGAACCCGACGCGGCCGTCGACGACGGTGATCTTGCGGTGGTTGCGGAAGTTGAGCCGGAGCTTCTTGAGCCAGTTCCGCGGCCCGGTAAAGGGGCAGAGGCAGACGCCCGCGTCGGTCAGCTCGCGCTTGTAGCGGCGGGGCAGCTTCCAGCAGCCGACCGTGTCGTACAGGAACCGGACGGTCACGCCGCGGGCCGCGGCGTCGAGGAGGTGCTGCTTGTACCGCCTCCCGATCTCGTCGTCGTGGACGATGTAGAACTGGGTGAGGATGTAGCTCTCGGCGGCGTCGAGGGCGGCGAAGAGCGCCTCGAACGTGGCCTCGCCGTCGACGAGCAGGCGGACGTCGTTGCCCCGCGTGAAGGGAAGCGTGGCCATCTCGTCGAACGCGCGCATCTCGCCGACCTCGCGGCCGTCGCTCTCGCGCGTGTCGGCGACGAGGAACGGCTTCAGGGGGCCGTCTTTCGCCTTCTCGAGCCCGTCGGCGATCTCGGAGTCGAAGTCGCGGAGCGTGGCGAGGTAGTCCTCGAACTTGAACCGGCCGAAGATCCAGTACAGCGGGAGCGCCGCGAGCGGGAGCGTCGCGAGGGCGAAGACCCACGCCGTCGCGCCCTGCGGCGTCCGCGCGTTCATGACCGCGTCGACGGCCGTGAGCACGCCCGTGGCGTAGACGACGAAGAGGCCCCAGCCGGCGAGGCCGAGATCGATGGTGCCGAAGTCCATGGGCGCCGTATCGCTCCCGGGGCCGCGGCGTTCCCTCGGCCCCCTGGCCGCGCGCGTGGCGCCGGCGCGCGCCGGGCTCGGCCGCGGCCCCCTCGAGCGCGTCGAGCGGCGTCACGGACGCCTTGGGCGCGTCGATCGGCAGGCACACCTCGAAGACGGTCCGCCCCGGCTCGCTCTCGACCGTGATCCGGCCCTCGTGCTGGGTCACGATCCGCCGCGCGATGTCGAGGCCGAGGCCGGTGCCCTGGCCCGGGTCCTTGGTGGTGTAGAACGGCTCGAAGATCCGCTCCTGCGCCTCGGCCGGGACGCCGGGCCCGTCGTCGGCGATCGTGACGCAGACGAGCGCGCCCTCGACGCGCGTCCCGAGGCGGACCGTCCCGCCCGGGGCGATCGCGTCGACGGCGTTGTCGAGGAGGTTCGTCCAGACCTGGTTGATCTCGCCGGGGAAGACGCAGACCTCGGGCACGTCGTCGCCGTAGTCGCGGACGACGTGGGCGTCCTTGGCCTTGATCGCGTGGCCGAGCATCGTGAGCGTCTGGTCGAGGCCCTCGCGGACGTCGGTGCGCTGGCGGTCGGGGGCCTGGTCGCGGTGCGTGTAGCCCTTGACCGACGCGACGAGGTCCGAGATGCGCGTCGAGGCCCGCTCGATCTCGGCGAGGAGGCGGTCGGCGGCGAGGCCCTTCTCGATCCACAGAATCACGTCGGCGAGCGCCTTCTCGTCGACGTGCTCGGCCATGTGCGTGAGCGCCTTCGTGGTGACGCCCTCGTCGGCCAGCACCTCGGCGACGACGTAGGCGTGGGGCACGCCGTGGTCCTCGAGCCAGTCGGCGAGCTCGTCCTCCTTCTCGCCCCGTTCGAGGGCGGTGAGCGTGCCGGGCGTGGGCGCGGTGCAGGTCATGAGCGCGCCGCGGGCGGCCTCGACCTGGTCGGGCGTGAGGCCGTGGCCGGTGAGGCGCGTGACCATCGTCGGCATCATCTCGAGCCGCTGGCGGAGGTCGGCGACGGAGCGGCGGATGGCGGCGGCCGGGTTGTTCAGCTCGTGCGCCAGCCCGGCGGAGAGCTTGCCGAGCGACATCATCTTCTCGCGCTGGACCTCCGTCCGCGACGACTCGCGCACGCGGTCGGTCATCCGCGCGACGAGCCGCTTGCCCACCTCGGGCATCCGCGCGAGCATCTCCGTGAAGTGGTCCTTGTGGACCTGCGCGATCCGGCTGTCGGCGATGGCGATGCCCTCGCCGGCGAACGTCTCCATGCGCGAGTAGGGGAGGAGGCCGGAGATCTCGCCCTCGCGAATCGTGCCGAAGAGCGTCCGCTTCTCGCCCTGCATGGTGAAGATCTGGAAGCCGCCCTCGATCACGGCGTACAGGTGCTCGGCCGGCTGCCCGGTCTGGAACGGCCGGTCGCCCTCGGCGAACGCGAGCTCCTCGGCGACGGACGCCAGCCACGCGAGCGCGTCCTCGTCCTGGTCGGCGAACACGTCGATCGTGCGGAGGTCGGCGGCGGTGATCATGGCGGTGGGGGCGGGGGCGGCGCGAACGCCGGGCCGGGGCGCGGGGCTCCAGAGCGCACGAGACGGATTTGCACCCCGGCGCGGGGCAACGTGAGCAGAGTCGGGGCGTTGTGGACGCTCCGCTGGCCTCCATCCTTTCCCGTCCCGCATGCGCCCGCTCCTCGTTCTCCTCGCGCTCGCCGCCGCCGGCTGCGGCTCCGCCCCGCCCGACTACTTCGCCGAGGCGGCGACCTCCGAGACCGTCGTCGACGGCGAGGCGGCCGAGTGGCCGGCCGCGCTCCGGCCCGTGCCGCAGGAGG
>CAXRFJ010000271.1:0-2857 GCA_964229475.1 Rubrivirga sp. | reverse complement strand
GGGGGGGGGGCGCCCGGGTCGGTACCCTGGAGTGCGGCTCACGCCGTGGCTGGGAGTCTCCCGCGAGAGCGGGCTCCAAAACTGGGCCGGCCCGTCCCCATTCCGTGTCACGGGGGCGGGCCGGCCTTTTTGGTGCACGCCCGGCGCGGTCAGAGCGTCGCCAGCGTCCGGTTCGAGAAGTGCTGGCGGTACTGCCGGCGGGCCGCCACCTTGCGGGCGACCGCCTCGATCACGTCGGGCGCGAAGTCGACGCCGGTCGTCTCCTCGATCCCGCCGAGGCCGCCCGGGCTGAACACGTTGACCTCGAGGAGCACGCCGCCCGCGATGTCGAGCCCGACCATGAACATCCCGTCCTGGACGAGCTGGGGGCGGACGAGCTCGGCGATCTCGAGCTCCCGCTCCCCGACGGCCGCCTGCTCGGTGCTCCCGCCCGCCGAGATGTTGCTCCGGATGTCGCCCTCGGCCCCGACCCGCCGGAGCGCGGCGTAGACCCCGTCGCGCTGGAGCGGCTCGCCGTTGACGAGGAACATCCGGGTGTCGGCGCCGGCGGCCTCTTCGAGGAACTCCTGGACCACCATGTAGCCGTTCTGGCACACGGCGTCGATGATCTGGTTGAGGTTCGCGTGGTCGCCCTGGCGGACGACGAACACGCCCTCCCCGCCCGAGCCCTGGAACGGCTTGACGATCGCGTCGCCCCCGTGCTCGTCGATGAAGCGGCGGACGTCGTCGGCGTGGCGCGTGACGAGCGTCTTGGGGCGGACCGACGGCGGGAAGCGCTGGAAGTAGACCTTGTTGACGGCCTTCGCCAGCCCCTCGGGGTCGTTGAGGACGATGACGCCGCGGCGGGCCGCCATCTGCCCGAACACGATCCCGGCCGACTGGGCCCACGGCCGCTCGCCCGCGTCGTCGGCGGGGTCGTTGCGGAGGAGGAGCGCGTCGATCTCCTCGATCGGGATCCGCTCCGCCTCACCGCCCTCGGCGACGCCCTTCCAGAAGGTGTGGATCGTCTTGTACGTCCCGCCCGGCCGGCGCACGCGGACGGACAGGGTCTCATCCGGCTCGCAGATAAAGTCCTCGACCGAGAGGTACAGCACGTCGTGCCCGGCCCGGTGGGCTGCCAGCGCGAGCCGCGTGGTGGTGAAGACGTCCTTCTCGGTCTCGAAGGAGTTGATGAGGAAGGCGATGCGCATCGGGGGAGGGATGGGGGATGCGGGATGGAGGGATGCGGGCCGGGACGCTCATCCCTCCTGGCCCATCCCTCTATCCCTCGAGCAAATCGATCACCGACAGGCCGGTCCGGGCGCGGTCGAGGCGCGCGGTCGTGGCCGGGGCGTCGGCGTGGAGGGGACGGAGGGGAGGGGCGGAGAGGACGCCGCGGGCGCGGAGGTCGGCGACAGCGTCGAGGTGACGGAGCGCGATCTTGCCGACGAAGAGGGGCCAGAACGGGCCACCGGCGCCGAGGTGCCGCAGCAGATCCCGGAGCCCCCGGAGGTACACCATGTCCTTCGTCAGCCCGCCGCCGCGGTAGAGGCGGACCGCGACGCCGAACGCGCCGCGCTCGCTGAGGCCGGCCTCGGCGCGGAGGAGCCGGAACGTCTCGACGAAGTCGGCGCCGTCGACGAGGGCTCGCGCCCCGAGGACGCGCGCGGCGAGCGTCCGGAACCGGCCCGGCGTGAGGCCGCCGACGAGCCACTCGGCGAAGACGGCCAGCCCTTCCTGCAGGTCCTCGTAGCCCGCGAGCCCGTGGCGGAGCTGCTCGATCGGTTGCGCGGCCCCGTTCGCGTACGTCAGCACGTGCGTCCCGACCTCGTGGGCCAGCAGGGCCTCGACGCGCGCCGCCGGCACCTGCGCGTGGGCACCGACGAGCAAGCACCCGCGCGACACCATCAGGCTGCCCGTGATGTCCTCGCGGACCTGGACCGTCCGGGGCATGTGCTCGGAGATCGCGTGGTACGCCTCGAGCTGGGCCCGGGCGCGCGCCGCGAACGCCGTCGCCCCGACGACCTCCGCGCCGGACGTCGGCGCCGGCATGGCATCGAGCGCCTCGATGAGGTCGCGGGCGAGGCCGACGAGGTCGCGGTCGGGCTGGCCGTAGAGGCGGAGGCTGTTCGGCAAAAACTGCGGCGTGCCGACGTCGAGGATCATCCGGATCTGCCCCTCGATCTCGTCGCGGCACTCGCGGAGGATCGACGCCACGACCGGGTCCTCGACGTCCTCCAGCGGCAGGCTGAACAGCTGCCGGCGCGCGGCATCGGGGTCGAACGTGAGCGGGCGGTACAGCAGCTCGGGCGCCCGTTCGCAGCCGCCGCCGTGGAACTCGTCCCAGGCCGCGTCGGCGTTGACGGGCGTGACCTGGAGGAGGAAGCCGTACGACTCGGCGACGGCCGAGAGGCCGCGGTCGACGGCCTCGGCGGCCGGTTCGAGCGCCCGGCGGGCGAGCGTGGCCGGCGCCGCGCGGGCCGCCACGACGGCCGCCTCGCGGAGCGCCGGCGCCACGGCCTCGCGGACGCGCGCCAGCACGCGCGGGTAGAACTCGCCGTCGCGCGCGTTGTGGAACACGGCGTCGACGGCCAGTCCCATGAGCCCGCCGAGGCCGAGGGGGGGGAGGCCGGGCGGCGCGACCTCGGGCGTCGAGACGTGCGCCACGTCGGCGCCCTGACCGGCCTCCTCGATGCCGGAGAGCGCGTCGCAGAGGGCGTCGACGGTCGCGGACGACGGGCCGCGGTCGTCCGTGTAGATCGTGAACCCCGGCGCGCGGTCGAACGGGTCGACCGCCCCGTCGTCGGGCGCGTCGAGCGGGGACCAGACCTCGACCACGAGGAGCGAGCCGGCCGCCTCCGCGAGGGCCTCGGCGACG
>CAXRFJ010000270.1:0-2525 GCA_964229475.1 Rubrivirga sp. | reverse complement strand
CTGGTCGAACTGCTCCGTCGTGATGTCGAGGATCGACTCCTGGTGGACCTGCTTGCCGGCGTTGATGACGAGCACGTCGAGCCCGCCGAGCGCCTCGCGCGCGTCGTCGATGAGGCTCGTGCAGAACGCCTCGTCGGTGAGGTCGCCCGGGAGGAGGTGGAGCGTGCCGCCCTCGCCCTCGACCAGCTCCTTCAGCGACTGCGCGTCGCTCTGCTCCGACTCGAGGTAGTTGATGGCGACGGCCGCGCCCTCGCGGGCGTAGGCGATGGCCGCCGCGCGGCCGATGCCGGAGTCGCCGCCGGTGATGAGCGCCTTGCGGCCCTCCATCCGGCCGAAGCCGCGGTAGCTCTCCTCGCCGTGGTCCGGCGGGGGCTCCATCTTCGAGGCGAGCCCCGGCGCGTCCTGGGGCTGGCGCGGGAAGGGCGGGCGCGGGTACTGCGTCCGCGGGTCCTGCATCGCGTACTGGTTGGGCGTCTGGGCGTCCGACATGGGGGGAAGGGTGTGGAAGAGAGGACGGCGTCAACGCCCCGCCCCCGCCCCGGGGTTGCCCTGAGTTCACGGCCCCCTCCGCCCCGGCGCCGAGGCGGGCCGGGTCGGATAGCTTCGGGCGACGCCCCCACCCGAGACGAATGACCGAGCCCCCGCAGCGCGAGATCCTCACCGTCCGCCCGATCGCCGTGGCCGACCTCGCGGCCCGCCTCCGCGACCTCTCGCCGGCCGTCCTCGCCCACCTGGGACACGCCGCGGACCGCCTCGACTGGGAGCGGACGAGCCGCGACACCTACGAGACGGAGTGGACCGGGGCCAAGCTCGGCCCCTCGACCGACACCCGGCACCGCGCCCGCCCCGCCGACGGCGTCGAGGCCGACGTGACCGAGTCGGTCAACCGCTGGGGCCCGGGCGACGTGGCGAACCGGCGCGCCGGCGCGTCGTGGCGCGTGGGCGACCGGCGCGCGTCGTGCGGCGGGAGCGGGGACCGGACGGACCCGGTCCGCGAGCTGTGGACCCGCGGCCCGCTCCCCCTCCTCCGGCTGTTCCGCGACGCCTTCGACGAGGTCCCGATGGACGGCGGCTACCTCGTCCGCTTCGCGACGACGCTGGGCCGGGAGCGAGAGCCGCAGGAGCAGACCGCCCGGTGCCCGTCCGAGGCGGCGGCCGCGGCGTTCGTCGAGACGGCCGGGCGCCAGCACTGGCGGACGGTCCTCGGCGTCCGACGGATCGGGGCGCCCGAGGCGGAAGAGATCGACGCCGCGGCGTGGGCGGCCGGCGCGCGCCCCTAGCTTCCGGCCTCACCGCTCGTCTCCCCGTGCTCCGACGCCTCGCTCCGCTGACTTCGTCGCCCCTCATCGGGGTGGCAGCCCTCCTCGCCGCCGCCGCCACCGCCCAGGTCCCGACGCCCGACGCGTTTCTGGGCTACCCGCTCGGCGAGCGGTTCACGCCGCACCACCGCGTGGTCGACTACGTCGAGGCCGTCGCCGAGGCGAGCCCGCTCGTGACGCTGGCGCCGTACGGCGAGACCGTCGAGGGGCGGCCGCTCCTCGTCGCCGTCGTCGCCGAGAGCCCGGAGGCGGCCGAGGCCGCGCGCCGGAGCCAGCTCGCCGCCACGCGCGGCGAGGGCGCGCCCGAGAAGGCCGTCGTCTGGCTGAGCTACAACGTCCACGGCGACGAGGCCGTGAGCACCGAGGCCGCCATGGAGACGCTCTACCGGCTCACGCAGCCCGCGTCGCGCGCGCTCCTGGCCGAGACGGTCGTCGTCCTCGACCCGTGCCTCAACCCCGACGGCCGCGAGCGCTACGTGAGCGGCTACCGCCAGCGCCGCGGCGCCGCGCCCAACGCCGACCCCGACGCCCGCGAGCACGAGCAGCCGTGGCCCGGCGGGCGGTTCAACCACTACCTCTTCGACCTCAACCGCGACTGGGCCTGGGGCACGCAGCGCGAGACGCGCGCCCGCCTCCCGCTCTACCGGCAGTGGATGCCGGCCGTCCACGTCGACTTCCACGAGCAGGGCGTCGAGAGCCCGTACTACTTCGCGCCGGCCGCCGAGCCGTTCCACCCCCGCATCACGCCGTGGCAGCGCGAGCTCCAGACGCGGATCGGGCGGGCCAACGCCGAGGTCTTCGACCGCGAGGGCTGGCTCTACTTCACCCGCGAGGTGTTCGACCTGTTCTACCCCGGCTACGGCGACACGTGGCCGACGTTCAACGGCGCCGTGGGGATGACCTACGAGCAGGGCGGCTCCGGCCGGGCCGGCCTCGCGATCCGCACGGCCGAGGGCGACACGCTCACGCTCCGCGACCGGATCGACCACCACGTCGCGACGGGGATCGAGACCGTGCGGACGGTCGCCCGCGACGCCGCCGAGGTCCGCCGCCAGTTCGCGGCCGGGTTCGAGGCGCGGCCCGAGGGCGCCCGGACGTACGTCGCGCAGGGCGACCCCGCCCGCCTCGGCGCCCTCGCGGACCTTCTCGACCTCCAGGGCATCGCCTACGGGTGGGCGCGCGGCGAGACGGTCCGCGGCGTCCGCT
>CAXRFJ010000269.1:0-9540 GCA_964229475.1 Rubrivirga sp. | reverse complement strand
CGAGGCCCAGCATCACGCCAAGCGCGACGGCGTCGGTCACGAGCGCGGCGGCCTCGGCGCCGAACGCGACGCCGGCGTTGGCGAGCGCGAAGACGGGCATCACGAAAAAGGCCACGAACCCGTGGAGCCCGTGCTCGAGCCGCTGGAGCGGCGTCTCGACGTGCTCGACGGCCTCCTCGAGCGTGTGGAGCGCCGCGACCTGGTCGGGCGTCGGGTCCGTCGGCGAGCCGGCGATGCCCTCGCGGAAGCGGGCGAGCAGGCCCTCCGCGCGGTCGGCGAACTCGACCTCGTCGATCTTCCGCGTGGCCGGGATCGTGAGGGCCACGAGCACGCCGGCGATCGTCGCGTGGACGCCCGACTTCAGCATGAGCACCCACGCCGCGAGGCCGATCAGCCCGTAGACGGCCGGCCGCTGGATGCCCAGCCGGTTCACGACGGCGAGGACTGCGATGAGCGCCAGCGACCCGCCGAGCGCCGCGAGGTTCAGCTCGGCCGTGTAGAACAGGGCGATGACGACGACGGCCCCGAGGTCGTCGACGATGGCGACGGCCGTGAGGAACACCTTCAGGGCGAGCGGCGCGCGGCTGCCGAGGAGCGCGAGCACGCCGAGCGCGAACGCGATGTCGGTCGCCATCGGGATGCCCCAGCCGTCGACGCGGACGTCGCCGAGGTTGACGAGCGTGTAGAGGAGCGCCGGGACGGCCATGCCGCCGAGCGCCGCGGCGATCGCGAGCGCGGCCTTGCGCGGCTCGGCCAGCTCGCCGGCCAGCACCTCGCGCTTGATCTCGAGGCCGACGACGAAGAAGACGATGGCCATCAGGCCGTCGTTCACCCCCAGGAGCAGGGGCTTCGAGATCTCGAAGCTGCCGGCGCCGACGGTGACGTACGCGCCCCAGAGGTCGGCGTAGGCGCCGGCGGCGGGGCTGTTGGCCCAGATCAGGGCGACGACCGCGGCGGCCATGAGGAGCACGCCGCCGGCGGCCTCGGTCTTGAAGAAGGACTGGAAGGGCTGGAGGAGGGTCTGCATGGAGGGTCGGGGATGGCGGGGCGATGAGCCCCCGCGACGAGCGGAGCGCCGGGCGCACCGATGGGCCCGGCAGGCGACGTGTCCCGCGCCCGGGTCGTCCCGCTTCGGGACGTCCGTGGGCTGCCCCCTTCGGGCCGCCGGGCGCGGGCTCCGCTAGGCCCTCGGGGGCGGCGTCCGTGGCGTGCGGACGGCCGAGGACGCCTCGTCCTCGCCGCCATGCCGCCTCACCGCGATGACCTCCGAGGGCACCGACCCCTCGACCGGGACCGCGTCCTTCTCGACGTCGCTCTCCTCGGCGTCGGCCGGCGCGTCGGGCGCGGCCGGGGCTTCGACGGGCGCGTCGGCGGGCTCCGCCGCCCACGCCGGGCTCAGCCCGCCGCCGAGGGCGAGGAGCACGAGCGCGAGCAGGGACACACGGAGCGGCATGGGGGGCAAACGGGGACCCGCGTGCCGGGTTGCCGCTCGCGCGGGCGTTTCGCCGAACCTCCCGCCGCGCCCACGCCGGCACCGAGGCGGGCCGACGCAAAAAAAGCGGGCCCGTCGCCGTGGACGGGCCCCCCGGGCCGGGGGATGGGCCGGGGCGCTACTCGGCGCCCTCGCCGCCGGCGTCCTCCATCTTCTCGATGGTCTCGGCCGGCTCGCCGGAGCCCGCGCCGAGCACGGCGTCGATGATGCCGTACTCCTTGGCCTGGGCCGGGCTCATGAAGTTGTCGCGGTCGGTGTCCCGCTCCACCTTCTCGACCGACTGGCCGGTGTGGTGCGAGATCACCTCGTTCATCCGCTTCTTGATGTAGAGGATCTCCTCGGCCTGGATCTGGATGTCCGAGGCCTGGCCCTGCGCGCCGGACGACGGCTGGTGGATCATGATCCGGGAGTTGGGCAGCGCGGCCCGCTTCCCCTTCGCCCCGCCGAGCAGGAAGACGGAGCCCATCGACGCCGCCAGCCCGACGCAGATCGTCGCCACGTCGGGCTTGACGAACTGCATCGTGTCGTAGACGGCCATGCCGGAGTAGACGGCGCCGCCGGGCGAGTTGATGTAGAGGTTGATGTCCTTGTCCGGGTCCTCGGCCGCGAGGAACAGGAGCTGCGCGACGGCGAGGTTCGCCGTCGTGTCGTTGACCTGCGTGCCGAACAGGACGATCCGGTCCTTGAGGAGCCGGCTGAAGATGTCGTAGGACCGCTCGCCGCGCGTCGTCTGCTCGACGACCATCGGGACGAGCGCGTTGATCGGGGCCGTCTGCTGCGGGCCGGAGTAGATGTCGTCCGGCAGGGTGGTCAGGTTCTTGGAGAACGAGACGAAGTCGTGGATCTGGCTCATGCGCGTGGCGCTCCGGGCGCCGCTCGGGTCGGGAGGGGGTTGGGCTGGCACCCGGCCGCGCGGACGCGGTTCCGCGCCCGGCCGTCGCCACGGCCCAGGGGCAAACGAGCGGCGCCCTCCCCCGCGTCGGGAGAGGGCGCCGGGTCGGTCGGCCTCGGCGGCTCCGTGGGGAGCCCGAGGCGGACGGGGCTAGGCCTCGTCCTCGGCCTCGTCGGCGTCGGCGTCCGCCGCCTCGTCGGCGGGGGTGAGCTGGACGGGCGCCTCGGCCTGGGCCTGCTGGGCGGCCTCGCGGCGGGCCTCCGCCTCCGCGCGGATCTCGTCGGCCGACTTCTCGACGATCTGGAACCGGCCCTCGAGCGCGCCGAACACGCGCTGGTTGAGGAGCTGGTCGCCCATCTGCTCGAGGAGCCGCGGCTGCGACGAGAAGTACTGCTTGACGAGCTCGGCGTCGGCGCCGTCGCTGGAGAGCTTCTCGAACTCGGCCTCGAAGTCCTCGTTCGTGACCTCCAGGCCCTCCTCCTCGATCAGCGCGTCCTTGACGAGGAGCCAGCGGACCTGGTCCTCGGCCTGCTGCCGGTTCTGCTCGCGCCACGCGTCGACGTCGAACGTCGGCGGGAGGTCGCCGCCGTGCTGCTTCTTGGCCTCCTCGAACATCGTGTCGAGCGCGGCCTCGACGAGCGTCTGCGGGACCTCGACGGTCTCGCGGTGGCCCAGCACGAACTCCTCGACCATCTTCTGCTCGAGGGCCTGGTTGGCGCGGGCCGCCCACGACGCCTCCAGTTCCTCGCGGATCTGGCCCTTCAGGTCGTCGAGCGACTCGCTCTCGCCCTTCGTCTGCGCCTTGATAAAGTCGGCGTCGATCTCGGGCACGACGCGCTCCAGCACGTCGACGACCGTCAGCTTGTAACGGTCGACGTGGTCGTCGTGGTCGTGGCCCTCGTCGTCGCCGTGGAGGTGCGGGAGCTCGACGGTCGTCTCGTCGCCGATCGTGAGGCCCGTGAGCGCCTCGACCATCTCGGGGCGGAGGTCCGGGTTGGCCATCACGATCCGCGCCGCGTTCTGCTTGACGCCGGTCGCGTTGCCCTCGGGGTCGACGGGCTGGATGTCGACCATCGCGACATGCTCGGTCGTGATCGCCGTGCCCTCGGGCGCGTCCTCCTCCTCGGCGGCGAGGTCGCGGCGGCGCTGGAGGTCGGCGTCGATGTCCTCGTCGGTGAAGGCGCGGACGACGCGGGTCACCGGCACGTCGGAGAGGTCGGCCAGCGTGATCTCGGGGCGGACGCCGAACTGGACCTGGGCCTTGAGCGGCTGGTCGGCCGCCTCGAAGTCGAAGTCGAGCTCGACGAGGCGCGGCTGCCCGAGCGGCTCGAGCTCCTCGTTCTCGGCCACGGCCGTCCGGTACGCCTCGCCGATCGCCTGCTCGGCGATCTGGACGGCGACCTGCGGCCCGACCATCCGCTTGACGACGTTCATCGGCACCTTGCCGGGGCGGAACCCCTTGAGGTTCATCTGGGCGCGCTCGCGCCGGAGGGCGGCGTCGATCTGGGGCTGGAGGTCCTCGGCGGGGACGGTCACGTCGAGGACGTAGTCGACGCTGTTGAGGGCTCGGACGTCGGTCTGCATCGGTCGGGGGTCGCTCTGCGGCAGGTCTCTAATAGACGGCGTGCGCGGCGCCGACACTGGGGGCACCGCGCACGGGGGGATACGAAAAGCTATCGGCCGCGTGCCCGCCGGGGGGTGAGGAGGGCATGGAGAGTGCGGAGGTGCGGAGGTGCGGAGGTGCGGAGGTGCGGAGGTGCGGAGGTGCGGAGGTCAAGCTGCCGCTGGCTGACCATCCGCG
The DNA here is from genome assembly GCA_964229475.1 of Rubrivirga sp. GTDB lineage: Bacteria > Bacteroidota > Rhodothermia > Rhodothermales > Rubricoccaceae > Rubrivirga. Next base: position 5,355 of record CAXRFJ010000269.1, on the reverse strand, counting down.
CTAGTGCGAAGCGCAGCGCCGTCGGCAAGCACCAGCTTCCCCACCGTGTCATCCTGAGCGGAGGCCGGAGGCCGCAGTCGAAGGATCTCTGGTGCGAGGAGGTCTCACGCTGCTGCCAGGAGCACGCATCGAGGTCGTCCTCGCCAGAGATCCCTCGGCTCGCTCCGCTGGCCGCGCCGACCTGGCGGTTCGCTCAGGATGACACGACGACGCGGAGTGCCCTCTCTCCCCCCGCCTCGGCGCCGAGGTGGACAAGGGCAGATCGGAACCGTGTCCCTACCTCACCCCGGTTCAGGCTTGTCTCCCTGCCTGTGAGCATCCCGTCGCTGTGCCTCCAGTCGTGCCCTGTTGAACTCGGGTGGCCAGTACGGAGACGACCGCGTGGGAGGGGGGAGCCTCGTGTAGGGCCGCAAGTGTGAGGGGATGTGGGCGTCGCCGACGTCTTCGGGTCCCTCACTCGGCCCGGCCCGCGCCACGGCGAGCACGACGGCGTCGAGGTGACGCACGAGGTCGGGTTCCCGGTCCGTGACGTCGACCTCACGGTCCGCCATCGACCGGTACCGGTATTCGACCTCGCCCCACCGGTCGGGGTCGGCGTGCCCGGCCGCTTCCACGCGCAGGAAGAAGTACGACCCCTCGAACGCCCCGTACAACGCATTCTCGTTAAGGGAAACGATCGCCTGGAGCCGGCCCGGCCACCGGTAGAGGTTGATCACTAGCGGGTAATACGTGAACGGGGAGAACTCGAACTTTGCCCTCACCGTCTCGGGGCGCCCCTCCCAGTACTCGACGTGATCCGCCCATTCAGGCTCGGACCATACCTCGGCGAGGTCTTGAGCAGGAAGGACTCGCTTAGGAACAGGGGGGCCACCGTGGTCCGGCGCCTGCCAGTTCTCGACCACGGCGTCGGCCGCGGCGTGGACGATCCGAGCCGGAAGGTCGGCGGCCGGGTCGAGGAAGGTGATGAGATGATCGATGTCTAGAGCCACGGCGGTCAGCGAGAGCTCGCAGAGTCGGATCGGCGGCGTCGACGCACTCGATCCGAACGATGTGTTCCACGCACGCCTCTCGTCAGAAATCCAGCCCGACGGAGAAGTACAGGCGCCGCTCGCCGAACTCCCTCCCGTCGAACGGCCAGCCCCAGTCGAGCCGGACGGGGTAGCCCAGCACCAGCGTCCGCAGGCCGACGCCGGCGCCGAGGAGGACGTCGTCGAGCACCTCGCGCTCGACGTCGGGGGTAGCGGGGTCGTCGTCGTCGTCCACGAGCACGGTCCGCCAGACGTCGACGCCGCCGTCGGCGATGACGCCGGCGTCGACGAAGCCGACCGTCTGGATGTCGTAGAGCGGCGCGAGCGGGATCGGACCCGGGAGAACGGCGGCGATCAGGGGCACGCGGGCCTCCAGGTTCACGAGCGCGAAGCGGTCGCCGGCGGCCTCGTTGAACCCGAACCCGCGGACCGGCAGGACCGGCGTGGCGAACACGAAGTCGTCGGCGCTCTCGACCGGGAGGCTGTCGAACGACGTCTTGACCCAGTTCTGGACGCCGGCCGCGTAGAACCGCTGCGGGTTCGGGCCCAGGCTGAGCCCGGCCGAGCCGCGGAGCGCGAGCGCGTAGCCCGGCCCGGCCGACCAGTAGCGGCGGCCGTCGGCGAGGGCCGTCGCGAAAAAGGCGTCGGGGCCCGGCGCGCCCGAGAGGCTCGCCGCCCAGCGCGTGCCCGACTGCGGCCCGAGGTAGCCGGGGACCGTCCGGTCGACGGTGTACGTCGCGCGGGGGACGGCGAAGAGGCGGCTCCGGGCGCGCTCGCCGAGGTTCGAGAGGTCGGTCAGCGAGACCCCCAGGAGGCCCACCTCGGCGTCGACGCGGCGGAACTTGTCGAGCGGGTACCGCGCGCTGGCGATCAGGCCGTAGTTCCGGTAGCGGTAGATCGTGCTCGCGCCCGGCGCCCGGAGCTGGCGCGCGAGGTGGAAGCCCTGGACGGCGACGTCGGTCCGCTTCGGGAGGTACTCGTAGGAGAGGACGTAGTCCGAGTTGCGGAGGTCGAGGACGAGGTTCGTGGCCAGCCCGATCCGGTGGTTCCCGAGCATGTCGGAGAACAGGAGCTGGGTCACACTCTGGACGCCGTAGATCGTGTCGTAGCCGCCGCCGGCGTAGACGAGGTCGAGCGAGAACCGGAGCCGGTAGTCGCGGGCGAGGAGCGCGCCGGTCGAGTCGCGCGCGAACGGGGGGGCGAACGGGTCCTCGACGGCGCCGGTCCGCTGGCGGGCTCCGCCGTCGAAGGCGTCGGAGAACTCGTAGGCGCCGATGTCGACGCGCGGGCCGCGCTCGGGGGCGGTCGGGTCGAGCAAGAGCGTGTCGCGCGAGGCGAGGAGGTCGGGCGGCGGGCCACCGAGGAGCGCGAGGATCGAGTCGGCGAGGGCGAGGTCCTCGGGCGTCGGCGGGCCGGCGCGGCGGGGGGGCGGCGCGGGCGGGCGGCCGTCGGCGGCGTCGCGGAGCAGCGGGTTCCGCTCGCGCGTGGTCTCCGAGGCCAGCAGGAGCGACGGCGCGGTCTCCGCCCCCCCGCCCGTCCGGCGCTCGGCCCAGACGTTCGGCGCCAGCGCCGGGGGCAGGTCGTCGCGGCCGAACGGGTCGCGGAGGAAGAACACGCTCGGCGTGCCCTCGTCGAGCGCGAGGAAGGCCGCGCGGCTCCCGTCGGCCGACAGCGAGACGTCGAGGACGCCGGTCTGGAGGTTCGTGAGCGGCCGCTCGGCGCCCGTGGCGAGGCTCTTCTCGTAGAGGTTCGGGATCCCGTTCCGGTCGCTCACGAACAGGAGGCGGACCGCCCCGTCGGCGTCGGTCGCGAAGGCCGCGTCGGTGTCGTCCCAGACCGGCTCGTCGGTGAGGCGGGCGAGGCGGGCCGGCGCGTCGAGGTCGAGCCGGTAGAGGTCGAACTGGCCGCGGCCGAGCTGGCGGGCGTCGAACGTGCCCTCAAACGCCCCGCGGGCCGTCGCGAGGCCGGGGACGAGCGCGTCGCCGCGGTCGGAGTGGAACACGAGCGCGCGCCCGTCGGGGCTCCAGGCCGGCGCGTGGTCGGAGTAGAGGTCGCGCGTGAGGTTGGCGACGGCGCCCGTCGCCAGCTCGACGGTGTAGACGTCGGAGTGGGCCCCGGCCGTCCCCTCGAAGGCGAGGCGCGTGCCGTCCGGGCTCCAGGCGACGGACACGACGGACTCGACGCCCGGCAGGTCGACCGACTCGACGTCGCCCTCGCGCACGTCGACGAGCGCGATCTGGTCGCGCCCCCGGCTCGTCACGGCGATGGCGAGGCGGCGGCCGTCGGGGCTCCAGGCGAGCCCGGGCGTCAGGATCCGGAGGCTCTCGAACTGGACGTTGTCCTGGCCGTCGATCACCTTCTGCGGCGCGCCGCGGCCGGCCGTCGGGGCGACGTAGACGTCGAAGAGCCCGTCGCGGGTGGCGACGTAGGCCACGCGGTCGCCCTGCGGCGTGATGACGGGGCTCGCGTGGTAGCCGGCCCCGCCGACCTCGCGCGTGGCGACGGGCCGGGCGACGGCCTCGGCGTCCTCGCGGGCGGCGACCTCGGGGTAGTAGACGGCCCGGAGCGTCCGCTTCCAGCGGTCCGAGAGGTCGCCCAGCCCGAGCCCGGTCGCGCGGCGGAACGCGTCGTCGACGCTCCGCCCGAGGCGGATCCGGTCGAGGATCTCGGTGATCTTCTCGCGGCCGTACTCCTGGGCCACGAAGTCCCACACGCCCTGGCCGCCGCGGTAGGCGAAGAAGCCGCCGAGGCGGGGGATGTCGGGGAGCCGGTCCTCGAGGATCGCCTCGCGGACGTACATGTCGGACTGCGTGTCCCACCCCTGCGCGCTGTACTCGGCGAGGCCCTCGTTGAACCACGTCGGGATGCGGAGCCGGTTGCCGCTGCGGATGAGGCTCTGGATCGACCCGCCGTAGTAGAGGTCGTTGATGACAGCGTGGACCAGCTCGTGGTGGACGACGCGGCGGAAGTCGCGCCAGTCGCCGGTGAACGGGATGGCGATCCGGTTCTTGAACAGCTCCGTCACGCCGCCGATGCCCTCGGCGTAGACCGGGAGCTCGGCCACGTTCGTGACGGCGAAGTCGGCGTGGGTCGGGTAGACGACGAGCGGGATCCGCCGGGCCACGTCGGCCCCGAACAGGGCCGAGACCTCGCGGTAGGCCTCCTCCGCCGCCTCGGCGGCGAACTCGGCGAGGACGCGCCCGCCCGGCGCCGCGTCGCGCTCGTAGAAGTAGACGTCGAAGTGCGACGTCTGGAGCGTCCGCCAGTCGGCCTCGCGGTACTGGACGCGGTTCTTGCCGAAGCCGAAGTACTGCGCGCTCGCCGGCGCGGCGCCGGCGGCGACCGCGAGCAGGACGGCGAGGCGGAGGAGGCGGGGCATCGGGCGAGGCCGGGTCGGCCAGGGTAGCCGCCCGGGCCGGCGGGGGCAAGGGGGAACGGCCGCGCCGCGGGGTTATGCGGCCGTCCCCCACCCCGCGGCGGCTAGAAGTTGAACGCGAAGTTGGCCAGCGGGAGGAAGCCCCCGGCCTCGCCGTCGCCGAACGCCACGACGCCGAACACGTCGACGGAGTAGCGGTCGCCGAAGAACCGGACGCCGGGCGCGACGCCCGCGCCCGTGGCGCCCTCGGCGATCGGGACCCCGACGTCGGCCAGGAGCTTGACGCCGTTGTTGAGCTGGACCTCGCCGCCGACCGCCAGCAGCACGCCGTCGGCGGCCTCGACGTCGGCCGCCGAGACGCTCGCCCCGATGAGCCCGGTCACGCTCGCCGAGAGCGACCGGATCTCGTCGCCGACCGTGGCCGCCGCGTAGGGCGTGGCCACGAACGTCCCCTCGCTCCCCTCCCCGATCGCCGTCCCGACGTTGGCGCCGATCGCGAGCGCGAACGAGCCCGTGTCGACCAGGCCGAACTTGGCGCCGACGACGGGCACGGCCTGGACGAAGTCGGAGCCGAACGAGAAGAACAGCGTCCCGCCGAGGTCGAGCCGGTCGGTCAGCCCCACGGTCGCCGTCGGGACGATGTAGAGCAACGTGCCGACGCGCGTCCGGCCGTCGCCGAGCGTCCGGCCCGTCGGCGAGAGGACGAGGCGCGTCCGCGTGGGGTCGAGGCGGAAAAAGCGGCCGGCGATGAGCGCCGTGATCTCGGCGACCTGCGCGCGCGGGATCCGCTGCTCGACGCCCGACTCCGTGGGGAGGACGACCGGGTCGGCGCCCGCGTCGGCGACGAACCCGACCAGGACGGAGCCGTCCGGGTGGACGACGCGGCGGAGGGCGGCGGGCTGGGGCGGGGGGGGGGAGGCGACGGCGCGGGACGCGCCGGGCGCGGCGGGG
>CAXRFJ010000268.1:0-2715 GCA_964229475.1 Rubrivirga sp. | reverse complement strand
GGCGTGTTGCCGGGTGAACTCCACTCGGCGACACGCCCCCGCGACCCCGGGCTCCCTCCCCCTGACACGCCGCCGGCACGGGGAGACCAGAGTTTCCCCACGCCCCGGTTCGGGGGCGGTCCGTAGCTTCGGCGCCGCCCCCAGGCACGCTCTCACCCGCCCTTCCCCATGAGCGAGATCACGTTCGGCACGGACGGCTGGCGCGCCGTCATCGCCGAAGACTACACCTTCGACAACCTGACCCGCGTGGCCCGTGCGACGGCCGCCTGGGTCCAGAAGCAGGACGCCGGGGACGGCTCCGTGGTCGTGGGGCACGACACGCGGTTCCAGGGCGCGGCCTTCGCGCGGCACGTCGCGCAGGTGCTCGCCAGTGCGGGCGTCCGCGTCCACCTCGCGAGCGGGTTCGCGACGACGCCGGCCGTGAGCTGGGCCACGAACGACCGCGGGGCGACGGCCGGCATCGTCATCACGGCCAGCCACAACCCGCCCGAGTACAACGGCTTCAAGATCAAGGGCCACTTCGGCGGGCCGGCCACGCCGGCCATGATCGCCGAGGTCGAGGCCGAGCTGGCCGCGCTCAAGGGCCGGTTCGCCGTCAAGCCCTACGACGCCCTCGCGGCCGACGGGCTGGTCGAGACGTTCGACCTCCAGGCCGGCTACGTCGACATGCTGCGCCAGCGGCTCGACCTCGACGCCATCAAGGAGGCCGCCACGCGCGTGGCCTACGACGCGATGTACGGCGCCGGCCAGGGCGTCGTGACCGAACTGCTGGGCAAGCCGCGCGTCGAGGAGCTCCACCACGAGCTGAACCCGGGCATGCACGGGCAGGCGCCCGAGCCCATCGAGCGGAACCTGGGCGGCCTCCTCGAGACCGTCCCGGCCGAGAACTGCGGGATCGGCCTCGCGACGGACGGCGACGCCGACCGGATCGGCCTCGTCGACGAGGAGGGCCAGTTCGTCGACTCCCACAAGATCCTCGCGCTCCTCGTCAAGTACCTCCACGAGGAGAAGGGGCTCCGCGGCGACATCGTCAAGACGTTCTCGACGACCGACATGCTCGACCGGATGGGCGAGCAGTACGGCCTCGACGTCGTCACGACGCCGATCGGGTTCAAGTACATCGGGCCGAAGATCGTCGAGGGCGACGTGCTCGTCGGCGGCGAGGAGTCGGGCGGGATGGCCATCAAGGGCCACATCCCCGAGCGCGACGGCCTGTTCATCGGGATGACCGTCGTCGAGATGATGGTCAAGCGGGAGCGGACGCTCTCGGGCCTCGTCCGCGAGCTGATGGACGAGTTCGGGCCGCACTACCAGTCCCGCCAGGACCTCCACACGACGGAGGCCCGCAAGCAGGCCGTCCTCGACCAGCTCCAGGCCGGCGGCCTCGCCGAGGTGGACGGGCACGCGGTCACGGCGACCGAGACGCTCGACGGGTTCAAGTTCCGGCTCGGCGAGGGCTGGCTCATGTTCCGGGCCTCCGGGACCGAGCCCGTCCTCCGGATCTACTCCGAGGCCCCGAGCCAGGACGCCGCCGACGCGCTCGTGGCCTGGGGCGTCCGGTTCGTCGAGGGCGACGGCTGAGCGGCGGCCCGCGACCGGTCGGCCCCTTCGGCCGGCACGCGGCGCGGGCCGTGGCGACGTTCGCCCCACCACCACACGCCCGCCGATGCGCTCGCTCCGCCCGACGGCGCTCGCCCTCCTCCTCGCCCTCGGCGCCTGCGACAGCGCGGCGCCGCCCGACGGCCCGCTCGCCGAGAACTCGTTCTCCGTGCGGGTCGGCGACGGCGAGCCGGTGGTCCGGGCCGAGGCCCACTTCGGCGCGTACGTCAGCGCGACGACGGGGCCGACGGTGGCGATGATCTTGGGGACGCGGCCGGTCGGCTCGCTCGCCTCGATCACGGCGCCGGTCGTCGGGTTCGCCTACGACGGCGCGTCGGTCCGCGTGGGGACGTACGACCTCGCGGCGGTCAACCCGAGCGGCGAGCCGCCGGAGGGCGCGTTCATCGGCGTCTACATCGACCCGGCCGAGTACGGCTCCGGGCAGATCGGGCGGAGCGGGTTCTACTACACCGGCGAGGGCACGATCACGTTCGAGGCGGTCGACGCGACCCACGCGCGGGGGACGTTCACGATGCGGGGCGTCGAGCTGGGCGCCGGGTTCGCCGCGTCGGAGGCGTCCGTCGAGGTGAGCGGCGAGTTCCACGCCGTCCACACCGACGCGTTCGGGCAGGAGGACGCGATCTGGAACTAGCGCGCCGCGCGCCCGACGCGCGGCGGGGGAGACGGGCGCGCGGGCGGCACCGTGTCCGGTCTGAGCGGTAGTCTACCGGTCCGCCCCGCCACGCCGTGACCGACGCCGCCGTCGCCCCGCCTCCGACCCCGCCCGCCTCGGACGACGCGGCGACGTGGCGGACCGAGGCCGTGTTCGTCGGGCTCGCGCTGGCGGGGCTGGCGGTCGGGCTCGTGGCCGAGTGGCGGGGGGCGGCCGCCGCCAGCTGGGCGGGCTACGCGGTCTCGTACGCCTTCGGCGGGTGGTTCGGGCTGCGGGCCGGGCTCGCGTCGCTCCGCGAGCGGTCGGTCGACATCGACCTGCTCATGATCCTGGCGGCGCTCGGCGCCCTCGCCATCGGGGCGCCGTTCGAGGGCGCGATGCTGCTGTTCCTGTTCTCGCTGTCGAACGTGCTCCAGCACGTCGCCATCGGGCGGAGCCGGCGG
>CAXRFJ010000267.1:0-3714 GCA_964229475.1 Rubrivirga sp. | reverse complement strand
GGCGCGGAGCTCGTCGTCGTGCACGGGGGCCGGACGCGCCCAGAGGCGGCCGCGCTTACTCGGGCCAGCGGAGGTCGAGCGTGACGCGGTGCCCGTCGGCGTCGGCGGCGTAGGTCACGGTCCCCGAGAGGCCCGCCAGCTCGCCGGTCCCGGAGCCGGGCACGACGTTGCCGAACGACCGCGGCGGGTCGCCGCCGCCCACCACCCCTCCGTGCTGGACTACGAACGTCCCCGCGCGCCCCGCGAGCGTCCCGGTCACGACCTCGCTCGCCACGTAGCCCGCGCCCGCGCTGGGGTCGGCCGGGTCCTCCTGGCACAGCAGGAGCTCGGCGACGCTCTCGCCGTCGAGGTCGCCGCGGAACGTCTTGCGGACGGTGGCCCGGGCGAGGCGGGGGCCCGTCGCGGGCTCGTCGTACGGGGCCTCGTCCCAGCCGGTGACGTCGAAGGCGGCGGTGAGGGGCGCGGGATGGTCCATGGCGGGGGCGGAGGGGCGCCGGAGGCTACCGCGCCCGTGTGACGCCCGTGTGTCGCGGGGCGTTCACAGGCCGAGCCGGAGCCGCGGAAGCCGCCGCCGCTCGCCGAGCACGTCGGCCCGCGTCCACCCGACGCGCTCGGCGCCCATCCGCTCGTAGAACGGCGCCGCGTGCGGGTCGGAGTCGATAAAGAGCGCCGTCCCGCCCCGTTCGCGCGCGGTCTCGACAGCGTGCGCGAACAGGGCCCGGCCGAGCCCCCGCCCCATCGCCGCCGGCTCGACCCACAGGTGCTCGACCTCGGCCGCGGTCCCGTCGACGCGGAGGGCGACGCACGCGACCGGGAGGTCGTCCGCCTCGGTGGCGACCCAAACGGAGCGGGCCGCGACCCCGCCCGGCGTGAACGTCAGGGCGTCGCGCCACGCCTCCATCCACGCCTCGGGGTAGCCCCAGTGGCGCTTGGCCGCGTGGGCGATGGCGGTGAGCCGGTCGGCCTCGGCGGGCCGGGCGGGGCGGATCGTGGGCACGGGCGAGAGCGGCTGGCGACAAGGTCGGGGCACGCCTGCGCACGACGTCGGGGCGGACCGCGCTCCGCCCCGACCCAGCCGTCTTGGGCGCGCCGCCGAGGCGGGCGGGGCTACAGCCCGAACCAGTACGAGGCCTTGACCAGGAACACGTTCTGGACCGGCGCCCGGAACACCTCCGTCAGCTCCTCGGCCACGCCGAACCCGTCGTGGAGCGCCGACTCGTTGCGGAGCTGCTGCCAGACGAGGAAGACCGTGCTCCCCGGCCGGTACTCCCACCGGAGCACGGCGTTGCCGCGCAGCGAGCGGAAGTTGAAGTCGACGTCCTCGACCTCGAACGGGGCGCCGCCGTCGCCGGGGTCGATGGTGACGCCGGTCACGGCGCCCGCGCCGTCGGTGGCCGGCGTGGCCGAGCCGCGGGCGACGCCGTACACGGCGAAGTCGTACGAGCCCGGCGTCGTGAACTCCTTGTAGTTCGAGTAGCGGCCCGAGAGGACGAACGGCTCGGCGTAGAGCTGGAGCGAGAGGTCGGGCGTGAACGTCCAGTTCGTGCGGAGGCCGAGGCTGAACGCCTCCTGCCGGATGTCGGCGAAGACGTAGCGCGTGCCGAACGTGGCCGCGGCCTCGGCCGCCTCGACGGCGCGGACGAACTGGTCGGTGTCGAGCTCGCGGCTGTACTCGGGCTCGATCGAGATCGAGAGCGCGTTGCTCGGCCGGACGGTCAGCTCGGCCCCGACGTACTGGTCGTACTCCGGCGGCGCGCCGGCGTAGTCGTTGGCGAACTCGACGCGGTAGCCGCCCTCGACCCCGCCCGAGACCGTCTTGCTCCCGTCCGTCTCGGCGCCCAGGTTGACCCCCCAGTCGGCCGGGCGGGCGGCGATGGGGCCGCCGCGCGTGAGCCGGTCGTTCTGCTGCGGGCCGGTGAACCGGAGCCCGAGGTCGGCGGACCAGCGGTTGGGGAACTCGGCGTAGCTCCCGAACCCGTAGTAGTGCTGGACGAGGTCGCCGTCGAAGTTGGTCCCGGCCCCGCCGTAGTGGTAGACGCTGTACTGGCGGAGCCAGCGCGGCTCGGGCTCGCGGCGCCCGACGAAGTAGTTGAGCGTCGCGACGTCGGCGCGGGACTGGAAGCCGAGGTCGTTGAGCTCGAAGCCCGGCGTGACCACGTTCCCCGTCAGCGAGGCGTCCCACGAGCCCTCGACGCTCCGCTGGAGCGAGAGCTCGGAGTAGAGCCCGGACAGCGAGGTCCGCGCCGGGTCGACGTCGAGGTGGGCGGCGTCGGGGCGGCCGTAGTAGCGCTGGGGGTTGTTCTGGAGCCGCGTGACGAACGCCGCGTCGCCGTGCACGGCCGTGGCCGCGGCCACGCCGCTCACCGTCCACCGCCGGCCGTCGAACCGGTGCTCGAAGTCGACCCCGCCGAGGGTCGCCGACGACGCCGTGAGCGGGTCGAACAGGCCGTCGCTCCCCATCCGCCGGGTCGCGGCCGTCACGATCCCGCCGACGACGGTCCCGCCCTGCCGGAAGTCGCGGCGGACGCGCCCGACGAGGTAGTTCGAGAGCGGCTCGACCGGGGTCGTCAGCCGCTCGCCGTCCTGGGTCACGTAGCGGGCGCTCTCCTCCAGCGTCACGGCGTCGAGCAGGCCCACCGACCACGGCCCGACCTTCCCGCTGACCTTGGCCGCGGCGGCGATCGTCGTCTGCGTGGGGGCGTCGACGTAGGCCACCCCCGGCCCGCCGACGCCGCGCACGGGCGACCGCCCGATCCGGCGCGAGTAGAAGAACGTCGGCCGGTAGGACACGTTGTTGGTCCGCGTCCGGCCGTAGTTGAAGATGTCGACGCCCTCGACGAAGAACGGCCGGCGCTCCTCGAAGAAGACCTCGTACTGCGACAGGTTCACGACGGCCGGGTCGGCCTCGACCTGCCCGAAGTCCGGGTTGACGGTCGCCGTCAGCGTGAGGTTCGACGCGAGGCCGACCTTGGCGTCGAACCCAACGTTCGGCGCCACGTCGTTGGCGGCGTAGAACGGGTCGGCGGCGTCGCCCGGCGCGCGGTCGAGGCGGGCGACGGCGTAGGGCTGGATCTCGACCTGGCGGGGCGCGCGCTGGACGTCGAGCCCGTCGAGCCGGCCGAACCGCGACACGAACCCGTCGACGTCGGGGAGGACCGGGGCCCAGAACACGTCCTCGCCCGTCGCGGCGACGCGGCGCTGGAACTCGACGCCCCAGACCTCCGGGCCCGGGCCGGTCTGGTACCGGAGCTGCGAGAACGGGATCCGCATCTCGACGGTGTAGCCGGCGCCGGTCTCGTCCTCGAAGCGGGCGGCTTTCCCGTCCCAGACGGCGTCCCAGGACGTGTCCTCGTTCGTGTCGTTGTAGAGGAGGAGGTCCTGCTCGACGCCGGCCGCCGTGACGCCGAAGTAGAAGCCGGTCCGGTCGTCGTCGTACGAGTCGAAGGCGACGGCGACGCGGTCGCTCCCCACGAACTCGTCGCGGCGGGCGAGCCGGGCGACGAGCGTGCCCGGGTCGCGGACCCACGCCTTGAACCCGACGTAGAGCGCGGCGTCGCCGTAGAGCACGGCCACCTCGGTCCGCTCCGTCGCCGGGTCGCCGGGGTTCGGGACGCGCTGGACGAAGCCGCCGGCCTTCGGGGCCGTGGCCCACACGGCCTCGTCGAGGCGGCCGTCGACCCGGGGCTCGTCGGCGGCCTCGACCGGGACGGCGCG
>CAXRFJ010000266.1:0-4794 GCA_964229475.1 Rubrivirga sp. | reverse complement strand
GGCCATGCGGCCCGGGTCGAGGTCGGGCGGCCCGACCGGAGCCGCGTGCACCACGACCCGTCGTGGGCCGGGACGCGCGCGGGGGCCGCGCTGGGGGCCCGCCTCGGCGGCCTCGGCCGGTCGGGCGCGGCCGGCGGCCAGGCCGAGCGGGCCGCCGTCTCCGCCCCCGGCCTCGACGACGCGGTCGGGATCGGGCGCGCGTGGGTCGAGGGACGGGCCGCCCTCGACGGCGGCGGCCTCGCGGTGACGCTGGCGAGCGCCGCGGCCGGCGGGGGGCTCGGCGTCGGCCTCGCGTCGGAGGCGTGGTGGCGGCCCGCGCCCGGCGTCACGCTCCGGGCCGAGGGCACCGCGCGGCGGTCGCTGGCGGAGGAGCGGCGGACGCTCGACGTGTGGGCCGCGCGCGGCTACGCCGGCCTCCCGCTCGACGCCACCGACCCGACGGGCCGACGCAGCCAGACGACCCCGATCGACGTGGCCCGCCTCCGGTTGGCCGCACGCGTCGACGGGCGCGCGGGGTGGGCCGAGGCGTCGGCCGAGGGCCAGCACGCGGGCGGCGCCGCGACGGGGTCGGCCGCCGTCGGCCGCATCGGCGCCGGCTGGCGCGGGGCCGGCCTGGTCGTCCGCGCCGACGCGCGCGCCCAGGGGGCGATCGCCGGCTCCCCGGCCTTCTGCGACGCCTGGGCCCAGCTCCCGCGCCTCCGCGCCGCGCTCGACGTGCGGGCGCCGCTCGACGGCCGCCTCGCGCTCTGGGGCCGCCTCGACGGCCGCTCCGGTACGACGTGGCCCGACGGCGACGTGCCGGCGATGGTCCTCCTCGACCTCGGCCTGAGCAAGCGGGCCTGGGGCGACCGCCTCCGCCTCTCCCTCGCCGGCCGCAACGTGCTCGGCGCCGAGGAGCGGACGCATCCGCTCGGCGCGTCGCTCGAGCCGCGCCTCTTCGTTCGCGCCGAGGCCCGGCTGTAACGGCATCGCCCCCCCCGACCCCGAGGCGGGCCGGCGCCGGCTACATCACGCGGTCCGGGTCGGGCGGCGGCGGCGTGAGGCCGCGGTAGCCGAACACGCGCTTGAGGGCGCCGATGGCCGCCGGGAACTGCTTCTGGATGTAGTACTGGTCGGCCGCGCGCCGCGCGCCGAGGCCGTACGTCGGGTAGGGAACGATGGTGTCGGAGACCGTCCGCACCGACACGCCGCCCTTTTTCGCGACCGCCAGCAGCGCGATCAGCTCGCCCGCCCGCTCGCCAACGACGCTCGCGCCGAGGATCCTCCCCCGCCACCGCGTCGCGTGGATCTTGATGTGCCCGTCGGCCGCGTGCTCCGTCAGCGCCCGGTCGACCTTGGAGTACGGGAAGCGGTACGTCACGAACGAGCGGCCGGCCTCCGTCAGCTCCGTCTCGGTCGGCCCGAGCTGCGCCACCTCGGGCGTCGTGTAGGTGGCCCACGCGATCCCGTCGCGGTCGATCTTCGCGGGCACCTTGAGGACGGCGTTGGTCACGGCCTGCTTGGCCATGTGCTCGCTCATGTGGGTGAGCTGGTACTCGCCCGTGCAGTCGCCCGCGGCCCAGATGTGCTTTTGGGAGGTCCGGCACCGGTCGTCGACGGTCACGCCCTTCTCGGTGAACGCGACGCCGGCCGCGTCGAGGCCGAGGCCCTCGACGTTCGGCGTCCGGCCGGTCGCCACGAGCAGCGCGTCGCCCTCGACGGTCTCGGCACGCCCGCCGACGGTCGCGCGGACGGTGACCGCGCCGGCCTCGCCCTCGACCCGCTCCACCTCGGCGCCGAGCACGAGGCGGACGCCCTCGCGCTCCAGCACGCCCCGGAGGATCTCCGCGTGGTCCGCGTCGTCGCGGCCGAGGAGGCGGTCCCCCTTGTCGAGGATCGTGACCTCGGAGCCGAGCCGCCGGAACGCCTGCCCCATCTCGCACCCGATCGGCCCGCCCCCGACGACGACGAGGTGCCGCGGCTGCGCCTCGATCTCGAAGAGCGTCTCGTTGGTGAGGAACGGGACGCCGTCGAGGCCCGGGATTGGCGGCGGCGCAGCGCGGCCGCCCGTGCAGATCACGGCCATCCGGAACGTCACGTCGCGCCCGCCCTCGGCGCCGTCGATGTGGACCGCGTGCGGCCCCGTGAACCGCGCGGCGCCCGCCACGACCTCGACGCCGAAGTCCTCGTAGAGCTCGGGCCGGTCGGCGTCGTGGTAGATCTCCTCCCGCGTCCGGTGGACGTCGCCGATCACGCGGCGCCAGTCGGCCGGCGCCGCGGGCGCGTCCGCCCCGGCGTAGCGGTCGAGGAAGGTGCCGGCGCTCGCGCGGAGCTGGGCGGCGTGGAGGAGCGTCTTCGACGGGACGCAGCCGGTCCACGTGCAGTCGCCGCCGAGGCGGTCGCGCTCGACCATCATCGTCTTGGCGCCGAGGTTGGCGGCGGTGCCGGCGGCGGTGAGGCCGGCCGCGCCGCCGCCGAGGACGAGGAGGTCGACGTCGTAACGAGCCATGGGAGATCGGGAGAGGGGCGACGGTAGAAGGGCGCGGGCGCCGCGATCTTACCGGCCCCCTCGCCCCCCGGTCCCCGTGCTCCTCTTCCTGCCCACGTTCGTCCGCGACCACGCCCCCGTGCCCGCCGAGGGCTGGACCGCCGACGGCGAGCCGTACCGCCTGGCCCGCACGCTCGACGAGGCCGAGGCGGCGGCCGTCGCGCCCGACGGCCGGCTCGGCCGCGTCCTCGTGCTCGACCCCGCCCGCCTCGACGTCCGCGAGGGCGAGGCCCCGACCACGGCCCACGTCCCGCGCGCGGCCGTCCTCAACGTCGACCCCGACGGCGACTACTGGCGGCCGGCGCCGGTCGCGGCCGGCGGCGGCGTCGTCGTGCGGCGCGACGGCGACGACGTCGACGTCCTCCTCATCTTTCGGCGCGGCGCGTGGGACCTCCCGAAGGGCAAGCTCGACGAGGGCGAGACGCCGGCGGCGGCGGCGCGGCGCGAGGTGGCCGAGGAGGTCGGCATCCGCAAAACGACGGTCGCCGTCACGGCCGACCTCGGCACGACGGTCCACGGCTACGTCTGGCCCTCGCGCGAGGTCTACGCCGTCAAGACGACGCACTGGTTCGGGATGACGACGACGGCCGAGCGGTTCGAGCCGGAGACGAAGGAGGGGATCGAGGCCGTCGCCTGGGTCCCGTGGGCGGAGGCCCGCGCGCGCGTCGGCTTCGACACGCTCCGCGAGCTGATGGACCGCGTGGACCCGGAGGCGCTGCTCGGCTGACGCCCCTGGCGGCGGGCCCCTAGCGGAGCCCCCGACCGGGCAAGGACGGGGTGAAAAGGCGTCCCGCGGGCCGTGCGGCGTGGGGTGGCCTCTAGCTTCGAGCGATCCCCCCGGCCCCATGCGCACGCCCCGCCTCCTCGTCCTCCCCGCCCTCGTCGGGCTCGCCGCGCTGGCGGCCAGCGCCCCGGCCCTGTCCGGCTGCGACAGCGGCGGCTCGACCGTCTGTCCCACCGACGTCGCGTTCGCCTTCGAGGACGTGACGCCCGACAGCGTCCAGGCCGGCGCCGTCGTCCGGCAGGGCGACTGCGTCTCGGTCGCCTACGTCGGCCGGCTGGCGGACGGCGGCGGCGTCTTCGCGCGGGGCACCGACTTCCGCTTCGTCGTCCCGTCCACCGACATCCTCCCGACCGGGTTCGTCCTGGGGATGGGCAACCAGCGCGAGGGCCAGACACGGATCGTGACCGTCCCGCCGAACCTCGGGTTCGGTCCGTTCGAGCGGGGCGCGCTCTTCGAGGGCGGCGTCGACATCCCGTCGTGCTCGGTCGTCGAGTTCGAGATCACGCTGAACCGGATCTACCAGGACACCCGCTCCTGCTCCTGAGCCGGGCGCCGCAGGGACCCCGCAGCGGCGTCCCTGCGGTCGACGGCGGGCCTACTCGTACGTCCGCACCAGCTCGTCGAGGAGCGCCCGGCGGACGTCGCCGTGCTCGCCGGCGAGCGTGAGGTCGGGGTTCGTCTCGACGTCGAAGTAGTCGAGCCCGGCCTCGCGGCCCGAGACGAGGAAGTCGTTCGTGGCGACGGTGTACGTCCGCGCCGGGTCGACGGGCGCCCCGTTCACGGTCCAGGCGGCGCCGTCGCGGCCGATGCCCGCGGTCTGGAGGTAGCCGCCGGTCCCGGCGTTGGCCTCGCCCTGGTCGAGCACGCGCGCGAGCAGCGCGCCGGGCATCGTGACCGTCACGACCGTCCCGCCGAACGGGAGCACGCGGATCGCGTCGTACTCGGTGAACGGCCCGGCCGGGAGGACGTCGTCGACGCGGACGGAGCCGCCGTTGAACAGGCCGGCCTCGGCGCCGGACGCCTGGCGGAAGCCCTCGGCGATGAGCGTGCCGAGGCGGGCCGGGCGCGTCCGGACGGTCCCCTCGCGCCCGTCGAGCGCCTCGGTCGTGACGACCGCCACGCGGTCGGGATCGAACCCGTCGGCGCGGAAGCCGGCGTAGGCGGCCTCGACCCACTCCGCGACGACGGCCTCGGTCGCGGCGTCGGTCGGCGTGGCGGGCGTGATCGGGACGAGCTCCGAGACGACGTCCACGTCGCCCGTCGCGCGGTCGAGCGTGACGCGGTGGACGTAGACCGTCCGCGCGTTGGCGTCGGCCTTGAGGACGGGCGTGAGGTCGGGCCCGCGGTAGGCGCGGACGTTCTCGTGCTCGTGCCCGCCGAGGACCATGTCGAGCCCGGGGATCGTGGCCGCCGCGGCCACGTCGTCGGCGAAGGCGAGGTGCGTGAGGCCGATGACCACGTCGGCCTCGGCGTCGAGGCGGGC
>CAXRFJ010000265.1:0-3282 GCA_964229475.1 Rubrivirga sp. | reverse complement strand
GCACGCCGGCCGTCGCCGCGGCGGGCAGGGAGATGCCGCGGCCGGCCGCGAGGCTCTGCATGAGCATCCGCCAGCCGCGCCCGCAGCCCGCCTTCCCGCCGATCACGGCGTCCTCCAGCTTGACGACCACGTCGTGGCCCTCGGTCGGGCAGTTCCAGAACGGGACGCCGAGCGGGTCGTGCCGCTTGCCGAGGACGACGCCCTCGGTGTCGGTGGGGACGAGGGCGCACGTGATGCCGAGGTGCTCGCCCTTGCCGAGCAGCTCGTCCGGGTCCTCCAGCTTGAACGCGAGGCCGAGGACGTCGGAGATGGCGGCCAGCGTGATGTAGCGCTTGCGCCAGTTGAGCTTGAGGTAGAGCTCGCCGTCGTCGCCCTCGAACACCACGCCGCGCGACGAGATGGCGCCGGCGTCGGAGCCCGCGCCGGGCTCCGTCAGCGCGAACGACGGGATCGCCTCGCCCGTCGCCAGCTTGGGCAGCCAGTGGTCCTTCTGCGCGTCCGTCCCGAAGTGCGACAGGAGCTCGGCCGGCCCGAGCGAGTTGGGCACCATCACCGTGATGCCGAGCGTGCTCGACACTGACGCCGCCTTGGCGACGACGGCGCTGTTGAGGCTCGGGCTGAACCCGTGGCCGCCGTACGCCTTCGGCACGATGAGGCCGAAGAACCGGTCGTCCTTCAGCTTCTGCCAGACCGCTTCGGGGAGGTCGCGGCGCTGCCAGACCTCCCAGTCGTCGACCATCTGGCAGAGCTCCTCGACGGGGCCGTCGAGGAACGCCTGCTCCTCGTCGGTGAGGCCGGCGTAGGGCTGGGCGAGGAGCCGCTTGCCGTCGGGCTTGCCCGAGAAGAGCTCGCCCTCGACCCAGACCGTCCCGGCGTCGATGGCCTCCTGCTCCGTCTCGGAGATGACCGGGAGGAACTTCAGCGTCTCCATCAGCGACATCACGCCGCCCGAGAGCACGCGCCGGATCGGCTTCAGCACGAACACGGCCGAGAGCACGGCGAACGCGACGACGAGCCAGAGCGGCGCGCCGAAGCCGACGAGCGCGACGAGGCCGGCGAGGGCCCACGCCCAGACGGGGGCGCCGGTGAAGCCGAGCGCGAACAGGACGAGGAGCACGCCGAGCGCGGCGGCCCAGGCCGGCGTACCGGCGAAGACAGTGAGGGCGTCCATCGGAGGAAGGGGCGGGGGACGAATACGGAGGCCGGAGCGGAAGCGCTTCGGACCGAGGTTAACAGTGTAAACCGTACGCCGCTCTGCGGCAAGAGGGTCCCCGATCTCGGGCGGCCGCGGATCGCCGCCGCCCGCCGCGCGTCGACAGGGCGCCCCTCTCCCCCTGCCATGTCCGACCTCCTCGCGTGGGCCACGGCCCACGTCCCCGACCAGACCGGCCGCGTCGCCGTCGTCACCGGCGCCAACAGCGGGATCGGGCTGGAGACCGCCCGCGCCCTCGCCCACCGCGGCGCCCGCGTCGTCCTCGCCTGCCGCGACCTCACGAAGGCGGCCCGCGCGCGCGAGGCCATCGACGCCTCCGTCCCCGGCGCCTCGCTCGAGATCCTCCGCCTCGACCTCGCCGACCTCGGCTGCGTCCGCCGGTTCGCCGAGGCGTACGCGGCCGAGCACGACCGGCTCGACCTGCTGATCAACAACGCCGGCGTCATGGCGATCCCGAAGCGCCGGACGGCCGACGGGTTCGAGATGCAGTTCGGGACGAACGTGCTCGGCCACTTCGCCCTGACGGTGTGCCTCCTCGACCTCGTCCGCGAGACGCCCGCCAGCCGCGTGGTGTGGCTGAGCAGCCTCGCCCACCGCGGCGGGCGGATCGACTTCGACGACCTGATGCGCGACCGCGACTACGGCCCGTGGGCGGCCTACGGGCAGAGCAAGCTGGCGGACCTGGTGCTCGCCATCGAGCTCCAGCGCCGCCTCGACGCCGCCGGGTCCGGCACGCTCAGCGTGGCCGCCCACCCGGGCTGGACCGCCACGAACCTCCAGTCCAAGGGGCCGCAGATGGCCGGGAGCACCGTCGGCGAGGCGCTGGCGCGGGGGTTCAACGCGGCGTTCGCCATGGACACGTGGAAGGGCGCGCTGCCGACGCTCGTGGCCGCGACGGCCAGCGGCGTCCGCCCCGGCGACTACGTCGGGCCCGGCGGCCTCGGCGAGGTCTGGGGCCTGCCCGACCGCGCGCGCGTCTCCGACGAGGCCCGCGACCCGACGACGGGCCGGCGCCTCTGGGAGGCCTGCGAGCGCCTGACGGGGGCCTCCGCCGACGTCCCGTGCATCGCCGTCGAGGACGCCGTGACAGCCTGACGCCGCCGGCCCGCCTACTCGGCGGCGGCGGCGCGGAGCGTGGGGAGGAACGGCTTGAGGTTCGCGCCCGGGCAGACCGTCTGCCCCTCAGCGCGGTCGCCGTGGCCGGCGATGGCGTCGGGCGGAATCCCCCACGTGTCCGCCAGCGCGACGACGAGGCCCTCCAGCGACGCCAGCTGCTCCGGCGTCGGCTCGGTCTCCTCGAAGTTGCCCTCGACGACGACCTGGACGTGGCCGGTCAGGTCGTAGCGCGTGTTCGTGTCGCCCTCGAACCGGACGTCGCGGCCCTCGGCGACGAGGCCGTCGGTGCCGATGTAGTAGTGGTACGGGACGTCGGCCCAGGCCACCTTCGGGGTGCCGTCGCCGAGCGTGTCGGCCCGCTGCGAGAAGGCCTGGAGCGCGAGGATCTTCTCCGCCGTCGGCCGCTCGGGGTGCGCGGGCGTGCCGGTGTGGTGGACCGTGATGACGGTCGGCGTGTGCGGGACCAGCCCGGGGCCGGCCGGCGCCGCGCCCCACGCGGCGCGGGTCAGGACGGGGAGGTCGGCCGGGAGGCCGCGGAGGTTGGCCGAGGCGGACTGGGTGGTCGCGCACGAGGCGAGCGCGAGGGCCGCGAGCAGGAGGAGACGTCTCATGCCGTCAGGATACGCCCGGGCGCCGGCTGGCGGCGGGCGCGGGGGGCGCGCTAGACTCCGGCTCCCCGCCCCCACCCGCGATGTCCGCCCCGTACGAAGGCCTCGGCGTGTTCTACCTCGGCCGCGAGGTCGACGACGGCGCCGTCACCGACGCGCCCGTCCTCTACGACGCCGCCGACCTCACCACGCACGCGTTCATCGTCGGGATGACGGGCTCGGGCAAGACCGGCCTCGGCGTCGGGCTGCTGGAGGAGGCCGCGCTCGACGGGATCCCGGTGATCGCCATCGACCCGAAGGGCGACCTGGGCAACCTCGCCCTCCAGTTCCCCACCCTCGCCGCCG
>CAXRFJ010000264.1:0-6716 GCA_964229475.1 Rubrivirga sp. | reverse complement strand
GGACGTTCGACGGCTTGAGGTCCCGGTGGACGACGAGCCGGCGGTGGGCGTGGTCGACGGCCCGGGCCACCTCGGCCAGCAGCCGGGCCCGGGCCCGGACCCCGAGACCGGCCCCGTCGGCGTACGCCGTGATCGGGGCCCCGTCCACGAACTCGGTGACGAGGTACGGCACGCCGTCCTCGGTCTCGCCCCCGTCGACGAGCCGGGCGATCCCGGGGTGGTCGAGCGCGGCCAGGAGCGCCCGCTCGTGCCGGAGCCGCGAGGCCACGTCGGTGCCGGCCAGGGCCAGCGACTGGCGGACGACCTTGACGGCGACCGTCTGGTCGAACGCGCCGTCGGCCCGGCGGGCCCGGTACACCCGCCCCATCCCGCCCTCGCCGACGAGCCCCTCGATCCGGTACGGCCCGACCCGGGCGCCCTCGACGACGGCCGTCGGGGCCCCGCCCGGCTCGGTCAAGGCGGCGCGGGCCCGCAGCGGCGCGTCGAGGAGCGGGTCCTCGGCGAGCGCGTCGCGGAGGAGGGGCGCGAGCGCCCCGCGGAGCCCCGGGTCGAGGCCGGCGAGGTAGGCCGCGCGGTCGGCGCCGTCGAGGTCGAGCGCGGCGTCGAGCGCGGCGTCGAGCGCGGCCCAGTCGGGTCGGTCGCCCACGCCGGTCAGTGGAGCTCGGCGCGGAGGTGGGCCTTCGCACGGGCCCACTGCCGGGCGGCCGTCCGCGGCGAGACGCCGAGGACCTCGGCGGCCTCGGCGACCTCGAGCCCGCCGAAAAAGCGGAGCTCGACGAGCCGGGCCAGGTCGGCGTCGCGCAGCGCGAGCCGATCGAGCGCCGCGTCCACGGCGAGGACGTCCTCGGCGAGCTCGCCCTCCTGGCCCCCCATCACGTCGGGGACCAGGGTCACGGCCACGGCCCCCGAGCCCCGCTTGAGGGTCGCGCGCGCACGCGCGCGGTCGGTCAGGATCTGGCGCATCGCCCGCGCGGCCACGGCGACGAAGTGGCCGCGGTCGGCCCACCCGTCCGCGCCGAGGAGCTTGAGGTAGGCCTCGTGGACGAGGCCGGTCGCGGAGATGGTGACGCCGCCCGCCTCGCCGCCGATCTGGACCTGCGAGATCCGCCGGAGCTCGTCGTACACGCGGTCGAACAGGAGGTCGGCCGCACGGCGGTCGCCGCTGCGTGAGCGCGCCAGGAGAGCGATCGTGTCGGGGTCGTGCACCGTGTCCGCACGGGTGGGTCGTGGCGGGAAATCTAACGATCACATGCTGGGGACGCAGGCGCGGGGAGCCCCCGCCGTGGCCGTCGGGGCCGGGGTCCTCGCTGTGGGGCGCCGGCCCCGAGCGCCGTCGCGCGCCCGGGGGCTCTCCTACCGATCCGGAGCCCCGTCCGGGCTCGCGCGCTCCGGCTCCCTGCCCGATCCCCGAGACGGCGCGGCCCGGCCTCGCACCAACGGCGGCCTAAAAAAAACGCACTTGTAAAGCAGATGCCCGTACGGCCGGAGCCGGAGTCAGTCCGCTAGCGCGTCTACGAACGGCTTGATGTCGAGGTACATCGTCCGGTACGGCTGCTCTGGCGGCAGGTCGGCATCTGGGTTGACCAACCGGAAGCCGAAGCGTTCGTAGTACGGCGCCGTGTCGTAGGCCGGATCGTCGTCCGGGTCGTACAGGGCGTCCACCGTAACGAACCGGACCCCAACCAACGGGACCAGTTCGGTCGCCACGTATTCGAGCGCCCACTCGACCAACCTCGTTCCGGCCCCGCGTGCCCGTTCGTCAGCAGCGAGAAGTCCGATCTTTACGGCTGGGAACGTCTTGTATTGAACGTCCTCGTCCTCTAGCAGTCGGGTATCCACTTCGAGGCGGTCCGCCAACAAGGTGACGTAGGCCGCCAAGTCGTCGCCGTGCCGGAGAACCCAGCATCGGCCGACTCCGGCCTCGACTTCGCGGGCGATCCGGCCCTGCTTGAAGTACGTGACGAACTCCCTCCTAGGACAACGAAACCCCCGACCCGTACAGTTCAGGTCGGGGGTTAGTGCCTCGACGGGTTCCGAGTCGAAATCAGCCTCGGCGAACTTGGGCTTGGGCATTGGTCGTCTGAACACGAGCCTGCCCTTGGGCTCGACGCGCCGCGATGCGAGCCGCCGTCGCACGGGCGTCCGCGTTCGTGACCGGTTCGTTCGACCGCATAGCGTCTGCTAGCCGTCGGGCCTCCGTCCCCTCAACAGGACGGCTCGGCGTATGGAACGGGTACTTCATGGCAGGGGAAGGAAGGGGTAGGATGGTAACGCTTGCAGAGCAATCCCGTTGCGGTTCGGAGCCCGTTTCTTGCGAATCGGATGCGAAGCGAAGCCCCACCATCATCGTGCCCAGACGGCGGCCGCGCCGAAACGGGGTGTGACACAAAGGCGTCATCGCCACCGGATACCTTGTTGCTGCGCAACAAGATCGGCTGTGACAACCTTCCGCGACCTCTTGACCAACTTCGGCACGACGGAGCAGTGCCTACGTTTCCTCCGCGACCTCCGGTGGCCGGACGGGATCCACTGCGAGACGTGTGAGCGCGTCACGAAGCACCACCTGCGAGTCGAGCGGAAGTGCTACGCCTGCCAGCACTGCGGCGGGCAGGTCCGCCCCACGGTCGGGACGATCTTCGAGGGCTCGAAGGTGCCGCTTCCGGACTGGTTCTACGTCATCTGGCAGTTCGGCAAGACGCGGGCCGGGTTCTCGGCCAAGCAGGTGCAGCGCGAACTGGGCGTGTCGTATCCAACGGCCCTCCGGATGTGCAACCTGATCCGGGAGCGCCTTGGCGAGACGCCGACGCTTGACGGCGTGGTCGAAGCGGACGAGTGCTACATCGGCGGACGCCCGCGCTACCGGGGCGTCTCGAAGCGCGGGCGCGGCACGCGGAAGGTCCCCGTCGTGGGCGCCGTGCAGCGCGGCGGGAAGGTGTCCGTCAAGGCCGTGGACACGGTGAGCCGGGCCACCGTCCTCCCGTTCCTGACGGAGCGGATCGAGGAGGGCGCGGAGGTCTACACGGACGAACTCAACGTGTACGACGTGCTCCCCGATCACGGGTACGTCCACGAGAACGTGAAGCACAAGGAGAAGCAGTACGTCCGGTACGCCGACGACGGGCGGACCATCCACACGAACACGCTCGAAGGCTTCTGGTCGTACCCGAAGTCCGCGATCCTCCGCATCCACCGGGGCGTGAGCCGCCGGAAGTTGCAGGGGTACCTAGACGAGCACACGTTCCGCTACAACCACCGCGACGACGCGGACGGGCTGTTCTACGCCATGCTCAACCGCGCCGCTTCTCCTCAGCCGCACGGGCAAGCAGCCGTCTGAAGTCGGCCTCATCATCGGCAGCCAGTTCTCCGCAGGCCACCTTCTCTCGGATGGTAGCCTGTAGGGCCGGCGAGTAGTCGGAGGAGGCGAGGGCGCGTTCCACCCAGGCGGGCACCGCGACGTGCCCCACGTCCCGCACTTGCTGTTTCCGAGCCATCGCTACTCCCGGTCCTCTGCGACTTCGTCAAACAAGGTCGGACTGGAAATCGTCGGTTCGAGGTCCAACTCCGCCGCCTCGGCTATGAGATCGAAAGCCTCCTCCTCCGTCATCGGTCGCTCCACTGAACTACGGCCGTGGCGCTCGGCGTAAGACCGCTCGCGGCGCCAAACAGTGCGGGCGTGGCGCTTCCGTCGGAGCACCTCCTCATTCTCCTTGATGGTGACCATTGGGTTCTGTCGCGTGGTGTAGTGGGCCATCGGTAGATGCGCTCGGCGCGGCCGGGGGAGTAGCAGGTGGGGGAGGAACGGACGCCGCAGACGGGGGCGCGGCGGTAGGGGACGGCGTAGCAGAGGTCGGGGCGTTCAGGTAGTTGACATACGCGCCCGCGTTCGTGTTCGGGTCCGGCGGGACCCTCGCGATGAACCGCAACAAGCGGTCCAACTCGACCTCATCGCCTCGTGGAGCACGAACGTTCGGCAAGATCCTCCTCGCCTCATCCCTGTCGATGATGAACTCGTGTGAAGGGTAGTCTGACGACAACTTGGCTATAGCCTCCAAGATGGCCTGCTTGTCATCCATTGGAGACAGCCTCCACCCGTACTCCTGAACTATCCGAAGAAGGCGAGCCGTTTCCCCAACGCTTAGGGGGTCAATCTGGCTTGTTATAGGGGACATCAGGCCGGTCGTTAGCGTGGCGGCTATGTCCGAGGCCGTCTTAACAGATATAGCACCTCTACCCAGTCCATAAGCACCGTGGAAAAGGTGCTTGAACATGAGGAACGCATCACTGGTCAGGGTATCCAATGCCTCTTGCACATCCAGCCCCGACCGCTGCGCGCCTAAGCGATCTTCTTTGGCAAGCTGTATGTCGAGCGGCCCAAGCTCGCCGTCGTCTGATATGACTATTTCGTCAGCAGCTAGCGAAATTAGCGTTCCTGCACTTTTGCATAAACCAAATATATAGCAAATTTTTTTCTCCTTTGTAGTTGTTCTGTATGGCCCTGCCTATTCTGTAGGCTGCATCTGGATTTCCTCCGTATGTGGTCAATATCAGGGCCAAGTTGGGCTTCTTGTCCTGTCGGTCCCTGAACACTTCTGCTATATCATCAGCAGTGTAGTGTTCTATTTTGTCCCTAAAGCAGACAATATCACAGTCGTGCGCCGTACTGAAGTCGGAAATAACTTGGCGCGCACGAGCCTTACTGGCAACGCCTGGGGCGGTTCCTGGCGGCATTTATCCCTAGGGAGAGAGCAGGGAAGCCAACATACGGCCCACGGGCTTTGGAAGATTCGGAGCGGGCGCCCTTAGCCGTACGGGCATCTGCTTTACAAGTGCGAAAAAAAATGGAGAGGCGTGGCAGTCGGCGGGCTCTGTTCTCGCTCTCTGACCAGCAGCCGCTCACGCTGCTCCGCGCCCGCTCGCCGCGCGGTTCTCTCACACCCCGTACGACCTCCCATGCTCCGACTCCTTTTCCTCGTGGCCCTCGTGACCGCGGCGTTCCCGGCCCTCGCACAGTCCAGCGAGTCGTCGGTCGCCCTCCGCTCCGATACGGGCAAGTACCTCGCCCGCTGCTACGGCTGCGTCCCCGGAAACGACAACTCCGCGACGAACGTCGCGACCATCCACGAAGAGGCGAGTGACCCGGCGGCCCTGCCCGCCCACGCCCGGTTCACCATGGTCCGGCAGCCCGACGGCCGGGTCGCACTCCGGACCGACTCCGGCAACTACATCGCGCGGTGCGCCGGCTGCACGCCCGAGGTCCGCTTCGCGGACGTCAACGACGTCGCCTTCGTCCACGTGCGGCAGCCCTCGGAGGGGCCATGGGCGCTCTTCACGATGACCCAGATGCCGAACGGGAAGTACACCTTCCGGTCGGACAACGGCCGCTACCTCGCCCGGTGCAACAACTGCGTCGTGGGGAGCCTCCAGCCCGACGTGGCCATGATGCACACGGAGGACCCGAACGCCGCCTGGGCCCAGTGGGACGTGGTCCAGCTGGGCGGGGGCGCCAGCTCCGGCGCGGCCCAGACGATGGTCGTCGACGACACGGAGCTCCGGATGGGCCCCATCCAGGTCACGCTCGACTGGGACGGCGACGCCGACCTCGACCTCCACGTCACGGACCCGTCCGGAGCCGTGGTGTACTACAACAACACGCGCGTGAACTCGGGCGGCCTCCTCGACGTCGACGCCCGGGGCAGCTGCTCGGGGACGGCGACGGTCGAGAACATCGTCTGGGAGGGCGCCCCGCCCGCGGGCGACTACCGGGTCGCGGTCGATCACTACAGCGACTGCGGCCAGTCCGGGCCGGTGGCCTACACCGCGACGCTCCGCCGCAACGGGCAGGTCGTCGAGACCTGGCGCGGGTCGGTCGGCCCCGGCGGCGAGGACACGTACACGTTCTCGTCGAACTGACCCCGAGGGTCTCGCCTCGGCGCCCCCCGCCCCCGTGGAGCGGGGGGCGTCGCCCGGCCGGCCTCGGCGGTCCCGCGGACCGACCGAGGCGCGACGAGCCACCGGGACCGGTGGCCGCCCACCCCGGCGAGGCATCTCTTCCCACGGGCCGCCCCACGCGCGCCGACCCCGCCGTCCCGGCGGGACGATCCATCCTCCCTGTTATGAACTCCTCCCTCCGCTCGCTCGCGCTCCTCACCGCGCTGCTCACTCTGGGCGCCTGCGCAGACTCCGAGACCGCCGACGAATACACCGACCGCGTCGACGAGTCCGAGACGGCGGTGCTCGCCGGGGACCCGGGCGACCTCGCCGCCTCCGACGCCGAGGAGGCCGACGCGGCCCCCGAGGCGGACACCGGCTCGTTCCCGATCGCGCCGTCCGGTAGCGACATTGAGCTCGTGCCGGGCCAGCGCTACTACAACGACAGCGAGAGCCACTACCTCGTGTTCCAGGAGGACGGCAACCTCGTCGTCTACACGAGCGAGGACGAGCCCACGTGGTCCCTCTACCTCCTCGACAACCCGCCGGACTGGCGGTCGAACGTCCGCGCCAAGATGCAGGCCGACGGCAACCTCGTGACCTACTCCAGCGCCGACGACACCGAGTCGACGTGGGACACGGACACCTACGGGCACCCGGGCGCCGAGCTGGATCTCGACGACGACGGGACGCTCCGGATCTCGACGCCGAACGGAGACCTCTGGACGAGCGACTGAGCCCCGGGCCCTCGGCGACGGAGCCCCGTCGCCCTTCCGGCCGGGCGGGGG
>CAXRFJ010000263.1:0-8946 GCA_964229475.1 Rubrivirga sp. | reverse complement strand
CGACGGTCTGGCCGTCGGGCGCGAGCGCCGGCCGCGTCTGCGAGAGGATCCGGCCGCTGTGGAGCGTCCGCTCCTCGCCCGTCGCGAGGCTGCGGAGGCGGAGCTCGTCGGCCCCCAGCTTCGCCATGTACAACACGTGCTCGCCGTCGGGGTGCGGGCGCGCCGCGAGCGCGAGGCCGAGCGCGTCGGAGACGACCTCGACGGCGCCCGTCGCCAGGTCGAGCCGCCGGAGGCCGATCCCGTCGTCGTGGGCGGCCGAGTAGAGGAGGCCGCGACCGTCCGTCGTGAACGCCGGATCCAGCTCCAGCCCGGGCGCCGCCGCCACGACGCGCTCCGTCCCGCTCTCCAGGTCCAGCACGACGATCTCCGTCTCGTCGCTGCGGTCGCGGACGAACGCCAGCTGCCGCCCGTCGGGCGACCACGCCGGCCGCGCGTCGACGGCGGGGCCGGACGTGAGCCGCCGGGCGCGCCGCGTGTCGAGGTCGACGAGCCAGAGCCAGCCGCGGGCGGCGACGGCCACGCTCCGCCCGTCGGGCGACGGCGCCGGGTCGGTCGGGCCGGCGGCCGAGGTGGGCAGCTCGTAGCCCTCGAGGTAGACGTGGTGCGAGTAGATCGGGACGGCCGGGTAGCGGTTCGTCCACTGGGCGTGGGCCGGCGCGGCGAGGGCGAGGGCCGCGAGGGCGAGCAGGAGGCGGGGCATCGGCGGGGGAGGGGCGCGCTCCCAATATGCCCCGCCTGGGGATCGAGGCGGAGGGGGCGGCGCGATCGGCCCGCCCCTCTACATCCCGTGCGCGTCGAGAAAGTCGAGGAAGTCGCGGGCCGGGGCGTCCGGGACCTCCAGCATCGGGATGTGGCCGATCCCGGGGTGGGTGCGGACCGTCGCGTCGGGCACCCGCGCGGCGACCGTGCGGGCGCCGGACGGGTGGAGCACGCGGTCCTCCTCGCCCCACGTGAGAAGGGTGGGCACAGCGAGGCCGTCGAGGAGGGCCTCCGTGGTCGGGCGCGCGTCGAGCTCCTCGGCCATCGCGCGGAAGATCCGGAGGTTGAGGTCGTAGCCGCGGGCGGACTCGGCGGCGAGGACGCGGACGGCCGGCCGCGGGATCTCGGGCGGCCGGCTCATGGTGAAGGCGACCGAGTCCAGGTACTCCCGGGCGGTGCGGGAGAAGAGCGGGACGTCGCCGCCGGCGAGGAGCGTCTCGATCATCTCGCTGGGCCGCTCGCCCTCGGCGCCGGCCGGCGCCAGGAGCCACAGCGAGAGGAGCCGGTCGGGGTGCGCCGCGGCGACCTCGGCCGCGATCCGCCCGCCCATCGACGACCCCGCGAGGTGGAATCGGCCGAGCCCGAGCGCGTCGGCGAGGGCGACGACGGCCGCGGCCTGGGCCGTCATCGAGTAGTCGGCGCCCGGGGCGCGGTCGCTGTCGCCGAAGCCCGGGAGGTCGGGCGCGACGGTGCGCACGCGCCCGGCCAGCCGGCGCGCGAGGCGGGGCCAGTGGTCCTTCTGCGCGCCGATCCCGTGGAGCGCGAGGAGCACGGGGCGCCCGTCGGCGTCGCCGCCGTTGTCGAGGAGCGCGACCTCGCGGCCGTCGGGCAGCGCGATCCGGCGCTCGTCGAGCCCGGCCTCGGCGCGGAGCCGGTCGCGGTGCTTGCGGACGGCGCGGGCGACGGGGTCGAGGCGGGAGAGGAGGCCCATGCGGCGGGGGAGGAGCGGGCCCGCTGAACGGCGCCCGCCGGGCGCGGGTCCGCGCGGATCCTGTGCGTCCCGCGCCCGTGGGAGGGCTCCCGGCCCCCGCCCCGCCATGGCCCCGCTCCCCGACTCCTTCCGCCTCGACGGCCGCGTGGCCCTGGTGACCGGCGCCTCGAAGGGCATCGGCGAGGCGATGGCCCGCGCGCTCGCCGCCGCCGGCGCCCACGTCGTCGTCACGAGCCGGAAGCCGGAGGCCGTCGAGGCCGTCGCCGCGAGCATCCGCGAGGCCGGCGGGCGGGCCACGGGCCGCGCGCTCCACGTCGGCCGGCTCGACGCGCTGGCCGACGCCGTCGACGAGATCGCGGCCGAGGCCGGGGGGCTCCACGTCCTCGTCAACAACGCGGCGGCCAACCCGGTCTACGGGCCCGTCGAGGACACCGACGAGGCGGCCTACGACAAGATCATGGACGTCAACGTGAAGAGCCCGTTTCTGCTCGCGCAGGCCGCGCTCCCGCACCTCGCGAAGGACGGCGGCTCGATCGTCAACGTGTCGTCGATCGGCGGGCGGAAGCCGGAGCGTGGGCTCGGCATCTACAGCGTCTCGAAGGCCGCGCTCGTCTCGCTCACGGAGGTGATGGGGGCCGAGTGGGGGCGCCACGGCGTCCGCGCCAACGCGATCTGCCCGGGCCTCATCCAGACCCAGTTCAGCGAGGCCCTCTGGGCCGACGACACGACGCGGGAGCGGTTCGTGCGCCGCCTCCCGGCCGGGCGCGTCGGCCAGCCGGCCGACCTCGCGGGGCTCGCCGTCTTCCTCGCCTCCGACGCCTCGGCCTACTGCACCGGCGCCGGGTTCACCGTCGACGGCGGCTACCTCGTCGCGTGATGGCCGACCTCGACGCCGTCCTCGGCCGGGTCCGCGCGTTCGTCGAGGCGGAGCTGGTCCCGCTCGAGGGGCTCCTGCTGGCGGGCGACTTCGCCGCGCTCCTCCCGGCGATGGACGAGGCCCGCGCGCGGGCCCGCGGGCTCGGCCTGTGGAACCCGCACCTCGCCGCCGACCACGGCGGCCTCGGGCTCTCGCTCGACCGGTTCGGCCGCGTGAGCGAGGCGCTCGGGCGGAGCCCGCTCGGCCACCTCGCCGTCAACGCCCAAGCGCCCGACGCGGGCAACATGGAGCTCCTGCTCGCCCACGCCGATGGCCGCCAGCGCGAGCTCTTCCTGGAGCCGCTCCTCCGCGGCGACGTCCGCTCGTGCTTCGGGATGACGGAGCCCGAGCACGCCGGCTCGAACCCGACCGTGATGTCCACGACGGCCCGCCTCGACGGCGACGCGTGGGTGCTCGACGGCCACAAGTGGTTCACGACGGCGTTCGACGGCGCGGCGTTCTGCATCGTCATGGCCGTGACCGACCCCGACGCTGAGAATCGGTACGCGCGGGCGTCCATGATCCTCGTCCCGACCGACACGCCCGGCGTCGAGCACGTCCGGAAGCTGCCGGTGATGGGCGATGCGGGCGCCGGCTGGTTCTCCCACTCGGAGATCCGGCTGGACGGCGTGCGGGTGCCGGAGGCGAACCTCCTCGGCCCCCGGGGCGGCGGGTTCCTCCTCGCGCAGGAGCGGCTGGGGCCGGGGCGGATCCACCACTGCATGCGGTGGCTCGGCATCTGCGAGCGCGCCTTCGACCTGATGTGCGAGCGCGCCGCGACGCGCGAGCTGGCGCCCGGCCGGCCGCTCGCGACGCGCGAGGCGGTCCAGGCGTGGATCGCCGAGAGCCGCGCCGAGATCGACGCCGCCCGGCTCTACGTGCTCGACACGGCCTGCCGCATCGCCGAGGCGGGCTCGGTCGTCGCGGGCCAGAAGGCCGCGCGCGCCCAGGTCTCGGCCATCAAGTTCTTCGTGGCGGGCGTGCTCCAGCGCGTGCTCGACCGGGCGCTCCAGGTCCACGGCGGGCTGGGGATGCTCGACGACACGCCCCTCGCCTTCTGGGCCCGCCACGAGCGCGCCGCCCGCATCTACGACGGGCCGGACGAGGTCCACAAGTCGGTCGTCGCGCGGGAGGAGCTGAAGGCCCGCGGCTACGCCATCCCCCGCGGATCGCCATGCCCGACCCCCGATTTCAGGACGCGGTCGCCGTCGTCACCGGTGCCGCCAGCGGCATCGGCCGGGAGACGGCGCTCCGGTTCGCCGCCGAGGGCGCCCGCGTCGTCGCGGCCGACGTGGACGAGGACGGCGGGGCCGAGACGGTCCGCCTCGCGGCCGAGGCGGGCGGGGCCGCCGTGTTCGCGCGGTGCGACGTGTCGGCGCCGGACGAGGTCGCCGCGCTCGTCGACGGCGCCGTCGAGCGGTGGGGCCGGCTCGACGCCGTCGTCAACAACGCCGGCGTCGGCGGCGTCCGCGCGCCGACGGCCGCGTACCCCGAGGACGACTGGGCGCGGACGCTGGCGGTCAACGCGGGCGGCGTGTTCCACGGGACGAAGCACGCGCTCCGCCACATGGTGCCGGCCGGCCGGGGGAGCGTCGTCAACGTGGCGAGCGTGGCGGGGCTCGTCGGGTTCGCGGGGTCGGTGGCGTACTGCGCCTCGAAGCACGCCGTGGTCGGCGCGACGCGGGCGGCGGCGCTCGAGGTGGCGAAGACCGGCGTCACAGTCAACGCCGTCTGCCCGGCCTTTACCGAGACGGCCATGGTCGACCGCCTCCGGCGGTTCGACGACCGGCTCGGCCCGCGCCTCGCCCACGCGATGCCCGTCGGGCGGATGGGGACGGTCGCCGAGATCGCGGCGGCCATCCTCTACCTCTGCGGCCCCGACGCCCGCTTCCTCACCGGGCTCGCGCTCCCGCTTGACGGCGGCCTCACCGCGGCCTGATGCCCGCCCTCGACCAGCCGGCCGACGTCCGCGTCCCGCTCGACCGGGAGGCGCTGGCGGCGTGGCTCCGCGGCGCGCTCGGGCTCGACGGCCCGCTCGGCGTCCGCCAGTTCCCGAGCGGGTTCTCGAACCTGACCTACCTCGTCACGGTCGGCGACCGCGAGGTCGTGCTCCGCCGCCCGCCGCCGGGCGCGAACGTCGAGGGCGGGCACGACGTGGGCCGGGAGGCGGCGATCCTGGGGGCGCTCCACGGCCACGCGCCGGTCCCCGAGCCGCTCGGGGTCGAGGAGACCGGCGACGTGCTCGGCGCCCCGTTCTACGTGATGGAGCGGGTCGAGGGTGTCGTCCTCCGCGCCTCCGGCCGGCCGATCGCCCCCGCCTCGATGGCGCGCGTCGCCGACGCGTTCGTCCGGACGCTCGCCGACCTCCACGCCGTCGACCTCGACGCCGCCGGGCTGGCGCACGTCGGGCGGCCCGCGGGCTACGTCCGGCGCCAGGTCGAGGGCTGGCGCCGGCGCTACGCGCGGGCGCAGACGGACGACCTCCCCGCCCTCGACGCCGCCCTCGACTGGCTCGACGCCAACCAGCCCGGTGAGTCCGGCGCCGCGCTCCTCCACAACGACTACAAGTACGACAACCTCGTCCTCGCCCCCGCCGGCCTCGGGCCCGAGGCGGAGGGGCCCGTGGCGGTCCGCGCGGTCCTCGACTGGGAGCTGGCGACCGTCGGCGACCCGCTGATGGACCTCGGCTCGACGCTCGGCTACTGGATCGAGGCCGGCGACAGCCCGGCGCTCAAGGCCCTCGCGCTCTCCCCGACGTGGTGGCCCGGCAACCCGACGCGCGACGAGCTGGTCCGCCGCTACGCCGAGGCGACCGGCCGCGACCCCGGCGACGCCGTCGTGTACTACGTCTACGGGCTCCTCAAGCTGGCCGTCATCGCGCAGCAGATCTACGCGCGCTGGAGGGCCGGCCACGCGACGGACCCGCGCTTCGAGGGCCTCCTCCACACCGTCCGCGCCTGCGGCGACTCGGCCGTCCGGGCCATCGACCGCGGCCGCCTTTCGACCCTCTCCGACCCATGAGCACCACCGTCCTCGACGACGCCCTCGTCCAGCGCCTCTCCCGAAAGCTCGACGTCGGGCAGGTCCTCCGGTTTCTCGACGCGATGCCCGAGGAGCAGCTGGCGACGCTCCTCCGCGCGACCGCCGAGGGGGACGGCAAACCCAAGCGCGGGCCGAAGCCGCCGCCGGAGGACTTCTACGAGGTCTTCGAGCGGAACCTGACCGACGACCAGCAGCACATCCGGAAAACCGTCCGCCGGTTCATGCGGGAGCGGGTCGAGCCCGTCGCCAACGACTACTGGGAGCGCGGCGAGATGCCGTTCGAGCTGGTCGGGCCCCTCGCCGCGACGCTCCGCGAGGCGCTCGGCGAGGACCCCGCGCAGCGCTACTGCACCGACCCCGTCGCGGCCGGGCTCGTGGGCCTGGAGGTCCCCCGCGTCGACCCGTCGCTCGGCACGTTCCTCGGCGTGACCTGGGGCCTCTGCATGGTGTCGATCTGGATGTTCGGCAGCGACGAGCAGAAGGCGCGCTGGATCGGCCCACTGGAGGCGATGGACGCCATCGGGAGCTGGGCGCTCACCGAGCCGGCCCACGGCTCCGACGCGTCGATGGGCCTGGAGACGACGGCCACCCGGAGCGGCGACACGTGGACGCTCAACGGGGCGAAAAAGTGGTCCGGCAACGCCACCTTCGCCGACGTGACCGTGATCTGGGCGAAGTCGACGCACGACGGCGAGGTCAAGGGCTTCCTCGTCGAGAAGGGGACGCCCGGCTTCCACGTCGAGAAGCTCCAGGGCAAGATCGCGAAGCGGGCCGTCCAGAACGTCGACATCCGCCTCGAGAACGTCGAGGTCTCGGAGGCCGATCGACTGCCCGGCGTCGACTCGTTCCGCGACGTGTCGGCGCAGTTGGGGACGGCGCGGGCGGGCGTCGCGTGGGAGGCCTGCGGGATGGCGATGGGCCTCTACGAGCAGACGCACCGCTACTGCACCGAGCGCGTCCAGTTTGGCAAGCCGATCGCCAGCTTCCAGCTGGTCCAGGAGGGCCTCGTCCGGATGCTCGGCAACGCCGTCGCGCTCCAGGCCTTCATCCTCGCCCTCGCGGACACGTACGACGACCCGAAGCAGCTCCACGCGCGGGCCTCGCTCGCGAAGGTGTTCTGCGTCGACAAGATGCGGGAGTCGGCGCAGATCGGGCGCGGCCTCCTCGGCGGCAACGGGATCCTCTTGGAGCACCACGTCGCCCGCCTGTTCGCCGACGCCGAGGCCGTGTACTCGTACGAGGGCTCGCGTGAGATGAACGTGCTCATCACGGGCCGCGCGGTGACGGGGCTCTCGGCGTTCGTCTAGCCCCCTCCGCCTCGACAGCTCGGTCGGTAGCTTCCCCGAGGCGGACGGAGCCGGAGGTGATACAGTCTCCCCCTCACACCGGGAGGGGGCTGGGGGGAGGGCTCTCGATCTGGACGCAGCATTCGGGCGGAGCGCCCCCACGCGGCCTCTCCCGACGAGGGGCGGGGACTCCGTCCGTCCGCCTCGGCGTCCCCGTGGGGCGGCCGAGGCGGGCGGAACCGGACGGCGGGGCGGGCCGAAAGCGGCGAATCCGGGGCGTACGGGGCACGGAAGCGCTTTTTGTTGGGCCGGGGGCTTGCGCTCGCGCCGAAACGCCCCCCACCTTGTCTCGCAGACGGCACCCCGCCGCCCCCCACTCCCGTGACCCGCTCCACGCACGTCCTCCCCGCTCCGGCCGCCATGCGCTGCATGGGGATGATTATGTGCATGATGGCCGACACCGGCCAGGAGCGGACGCGCCACGGGCGCCGGTAGAGACCGGCACACCCCGACTCGCAACCCCCCTCCTGGCCCGGCCGGGAGGGGGGTTTTTCGTTTCCCCCTCTCGACGTCGAGGCCACCACCCCACCCCCCGCCATGAGCGACCGCCCCCTCCGCTTCGAGACCCTCCAGCTCCACGCCGGCCAGGCCCCGGACTCCGCGACCAACGCCCGGGCCGTTCCGATCTACCAGACCACGTCGTACACCTTCGAGGACGCCGGCCACGCGGCCCGGCTGTTCGGCCTGGAGGAGTTCGGGAACATCTACACCCGAATTATGAACCCGACGACGGACGTGTTCGAGAAGCGGATCGCCGCGCTCGAAGGGGGAGCCGCCGCCCTCGCCGTCGCCTCGGGTCAGTCCGCGCACCTCGTCACGTTCGCGACGCTGGCCCAGGCCGGCGACAACATCGTGGCGTCGAGCAAGCTCTACGGCGGCACGTACTCGCTCCTCAAGGTCTCGCTCAAGCGGCTCGGCATCGAGACCCGCTTCGTCGAGGGCGACGACACGCCGGAGGCGTTCACGGCCCTCGCCGACGAGAACACGAAGGCGTTCTTCGCCGAGACGCTCTCGAACCCCGAGCTCGCCGTCTGCGACTTCCGCCCCCTCGCCGACGCCGCGCACGAGGTCGGCGTCCCGCTCGTGGTCGACAGCACGTTCGGCGCCGGCGGCTACTTCGTCCGGCCCATCGACCACGGCGTCGACATCGTCACGCACTCGGCGACGAAGTGGATCGGCGGCCACGGCACGTCGATCGGCGGCGTGATCGTGGACTCCGGAAACTTCGACTGGCGCAACGGCAAGTTCCCGCTCTTCACCGAGCCCAACGAGGCCTACCACGGGCTCGTGTTCTCCGACGTGTTCAACCCGGAGAGCGACTTCGGCAACATCGCGTTCGCCATCCGGGCGCGCGTCGAGGCGCTCCGCGACCTCGGCCCGGCGCTGTCGCCGTTCAACGCGTTCCAGCTGCTCCAGGGCGTCGAGACGCTCTCGCTGCGGGCCCAGCGCCACGCCGAGAACGCCAACGCGCTGGCGGCCTGGCTCGACGCGCACGACGCCGTCGAGTGGGTCTGGCACCCGTCGCTCGAGGGCCACCCCTCCCACGAGCGGGCCCAGCGCTACTTCCGCGAGGGCACGTACGGCGCCGTCCTCAGCTTCGGCATCCGGGGCGGGAAGGAGGCCGGGCAGGCCTTTATCGAGGGCGTCGAGCTGGCCTCGCACCTCGCCAATGTCGGCGATGCCAAGACGCTCGTCATCCACCCGTCCAGCACCACCCACCAGCAGCTCTCCGACCGCGAGCAGCGCGAGTCCGGCGTGACGCCGGAGCTCGTCCGCGTCTCGGTCGGCCTCGAACACATCGACGACATCCTCGCCGACTTCGAGCAGGCCTTCGCCAAGACGCTCGTGGCCGCCTAGGCCCCGGCCGGCACCGGCCGGTCCCGGGGCGCCGCCGGGTGAGGCGGCGGCCCGGGGCGAGCGACGGCCGGTGCGGCCCCCGGTCCGGGGGGGCG
>CAXRFJ010000262.1:0-5605 GCA_964229475.1 Rubrivirga sp. | reverse complement strand
CGCCGTCGAGACGGAGGCGCGCGTGACGCCGAACCCGATCGCGGGCACGGGCCGCGTCGAGTTCGGGCTCGCCGAGGCCGCGCCGGTGACGGTCGAGGTGTTCAACGCGCTCGGCCAGCGCGTCGCGGTCCTCGCCGAGGGCACGTACGCCGCCGGCACGCACGCCGTGGCGTTCGACGCCCGCGACCTGCCGGCCGGCGTCTACGTCTGGCGCGTCCGCGCCGACGCCGCCGTGCAGACCGGCCAGGTCGTCGTGGTCCGCTAGGGCCTCCACCACAGCGACCACAGCGACGGCCGCGGGGCGGCTCTCTCCGGAGGGCCGCCCCGCACCGTTCGTGCGGCCCCCTCCGCCTCGCGCCCGAGGCGGGCGGACCGGGGATCGGCCGGCCGGCGCTAGACTCCGGGCCATGTGGGTCGCCCTCGCCGCCGTCCTCGCCTTCCTGGTCGTCTTCCCGGCGTTCTGGTCGGGCGTCGTCTGGCTCGTCGGCCAGTTCGGGTGGCGGCGGCTCGCGCGCGACTACGAGACCGACGCGCCCATCACCGGCCGGACGTTCCGGATGCAGACCGCGACGGTCGGCGGCGCCAACTACAGCAGCTCGCTGACGATCAGCATCGAGCCCGACGGGCTTCGCATGGCGCCGATGGCCCTGTTCCGGCCGGGCCACCCGCCCGTGCTCATCCCGTGGGACGAGATCGAGAACCTCCGGCCCAAGCACGTCCTCTGGTTCCGGAGCTACGCCTTCGACACGGCCGGGCCGAGGCCGGTCACGGTCCGTGTCCCCGAGGCGATCGTCGAGGCCATCCGCGACGAGCTGGCGCCGCTCGCCGCCGAGGTCGGCGGGCTCGAGCCGGCGGGCGACGACCTGCGCGGGACCGGGCGGATCCGCATCCGCTGACGCCCGAGACGGGGCTCCGGGCGGCGGCCCCGGCCGCCGGACGGGCGTAGACTCGGGCCCCTCCCCCGCCCCCCATGGCCGACCGCGCGGCTCCCGCGACCGCCACGGCGCGCTTCGGCACGTTCGCCGGGGTGTTCACGCCGAACGTCCTCACGATCCTCGGGATCATCCTCTTCCTGCGGACCGGCTGGGTCGTGGGGCAGGCCGGGCTGTGGGGCGCGCTCGTCATCATCGGGCTGGCCAACGCGATCTCGCTGCTGACCGGGCTCTCGCTCTCGTCCATCGCGACGAGCATGGACGTCCGGGCCGGCGGCAACTACTACCTCATCTCGCGGTCGCTGGGGCTCGAGATCGGCGGGGCCGTCGGGATCCCGCTGTACCTGTCGCAGGCGATCTCGGTCGCGTTCTACATCATCGGGTTCGTGGAGGCGATGGAGATGGTGCCGGCGCTGGCCGCGCTCGACCCGCAGCTGCTGGCGACCGGCGTCGCGCTCCTGTTCGTCGTCGTGGCCTACGTGGGGGCGGACTTCGCGCTGAAGATCCAGTTCGGGATCCTGGCCGTCCTCGTGGCCGCGCTCGTGTCGTTCTTCGCGGGCGGCTGGGGCTCGATCGAGCCGGCGACCGCGACGGCGAGCTACACCGACGGCGTCTCGTTCTGGGTCGTGTTCGCGGTGTTCTTCCCGGCCGTGACCGGCATCGAGGTCGGCATCTCGCTGTCCGGCGACCTCAAGGACCCGTCGAAGAGCATCCCCTACGGGACGATCGCGTCGATCTTGGTGACGGCGGCCGTCTATGTGGCCGCGGCCGTGTGGTTCGCGACGCACCTCACGCCGGAGGAGCTCATCTCGAACACCGGCGCGATGGGCGAGATCGCCGCGTTCCCGATCCTGATCCTGGCCGGCGTCGCCGCGAGCACGCTGTCGAGCGCGCTGGGGAGCGTCCTCGCCGCGCCGCGGACGCTGGAGGCCGTCTCGACCGACCGCGTCGTCCCGAAGTGGATGGCGTCGCGGCTGGGGAGCCCGACCGAGCCGCGCGCGGCGGTCCTGCTCACGGGCGCCATCGCCGTCGGCGTGATCTGGGCGGGCGACATCGACGCCGTCGCGCCGGTCATCACGATGTTCTTCCTGAACACGTACGGGATGGTCAACCTCGTGGCGGCCATCGAGAAGGTCGTCGGCAACCCGAGCTTCCGGCCGCGGTTCGCCGTCCCGGTCCTCGTGCCGGCGCTGGGCGCGCTCGGCTGCTACGGGGCGATGTTCCTCATCAACGCCCCCGCGACGGTCGCGGCCATCGTGGTGACCTACGGGATCTACTTCGCGCTCCGGCGGCGCGAGACGGTCGAGACGTGGGGCGACGTCCGGAGCGGCGTGTGGACGTCGCTGGCCCGGTTCGCCCTCCTCAAGCTGGAGCGCCACGCGCCCGACCCGCGCAACTGGCGCCCGAACCTCATGGTGTTCACGGGCCAGCCGCACAACCGCCAGCGGCTCGTGGCCCTCGCCGACTGGCTCAGCCTCGGGCGCGGTGTGGTCACCTTCAGCCAGCTCATCACGGGCGCCGCCAGCGACCCCAACAAGCCGACGCTCCGGCGGACGGCCCGCGAGCGGATCCGGGCCTACATCCGCGAGAACCGGATGGCGGCCTTCGCCGAGGCCCAGATCGTGCCCGACTTCGCCTCGGGCGCCGTGGCCGTCGCGCAGTCGCACGGCGTCGGGCGGCTGGAGGCCAACACGGTGATGATGGGCTGGAGCGGGAGCCCCGGCGGCCGGGCCATGCTCCTCCGCGTCCTCCGCGACCTCGCCGACCTCGGCAAGTCGGTCCTGTTCCTCCGCGTCGACGAGGCGCGCGGGTTCGGCGACCGGCGGACCATCCAGGTCTGGTGGGGCGGGCGCGGCGGCAACGGCGACCTCATGCTGCTCCTCGCCCACCTCGTCCGCCGCCACCGCGACTGGGACGGCGCGCGGCTCCGCGTGCTCCGGATGGTCGGGCGCGAGGACGCCGTCGACGCGGTCCGCGCGGAGACCGAGGCGCTGCTGGAAGCCGTCCGCGTCGAGGCCGAGGTCGCCGTCATCGTCCGCGCCGACCGCGACCGGCCGTTCACCGACCTCGTCGCCGAGCACAGCGCCGAGGCCGACCTCACCGTCCTCGGCATGCAGCGGCCCGACGCGGGCTCCGCCGAGGCCTACGGCGAGGACCTCGACGCGCTCGCGGCGGCGGCGGGGACCGTCCTGCTCGTCCACAGCGGCGCGCCGGAGGAGGCGACGCTCTAGCGGCGGACCACGGTCGCCGTCGCGGCCTCGCCCCCGCTCGTCGCGCGGACGACGTAGAGGCCCGGGGCCCACCCACTCGCGTCGACCTCGACCCGCCCCGCGTCGGCGCCGAGGCGGAGGGACTCACGCCAGACGCGACGGCCGAGCGCATCGAACGCTTCGAGCATCACGTCCGCCCCCACCAGGATGTCGACGACGACCGTCAGCGGGCCGGCAGTCGGGCTGGGAAATGCGGAGAGGGTCCAGGGGTGGGCTTCGGGCAACTCAGCTGCAGCCACGGGGTAAGCCGCCCCGCCCTCGGAGCCACCGACGGACCAGTAGGTCAGTTCGATTCCGAAGTCGCCCCCGAACCGTTCGACGAACCCAACACCGGCTTCGTAGATCGTACCGCCGTCCGACACGCCGAAGAACTTCCGGTTTGGCGGGAGCTCCTGCACCTCCCACTGGCACACCTCGTCGAACGAGCCGAACGGGGCGTCGAGCCGGCAGGTGACGGGCTCTTCTGTGCCGTCGGCTTGGCGCATGACGCCGAGCGCCATCGTCGTGTCGAACCGGAGCAGCCGGGTCTCCCGGACGTCCGTCCAGTACCCGGAGCCCAACGCCCGAGTCGTCTCGACGACGTACCGAACGTCCCCGATGAGCGTGTCGCCCACCATCTCTCGCCGCGTCCGCTCGTACCGGAAGCACGTGACCGTGTGCTGGAAGTACTCGACACACTCCTCGTATTCGCGGACGTCCCCGACCGCTAGCGGGAAGTAGAGGTGCGGAGGCGTCGGGTCCGGCACGGGCCCCTGTGCGGACGCGGTCGCAGCAGCTAGGCAGGCGGCGATGAGGAGATGTCTCATCAGGTCAGCGGCGGACGGCGATCGTGGTGACGGCGCTCCCGTCGGCGAGCGCGCGAATGACGTAGAGCCCCGGCGCCCACCGCGACGCGTCGATGTCGACCCGCTCGCGCCCCACGTCGAGGACCGCGGTCTCAAGCCAGACGCGGCGGCCGAGCGCGTCGAACGCTTCGAGCGTGATGTTTGCCGCCGCTGGCGAATCGACGGCGACCGTCAGCGGCCCGGCACTCGGGTTCGGGAACGCGGCGACGGCGAGGGCGCCCGCCCCGGGTCGCTCGTCGGCCAGCACCGGGTAGCGAGCGCCGTACTCACGGACGGTCCCGTCGGGGTCCACGAGGCGGAGGTAGGTGACGTCCTCGCGGCAGAGGGTGCAGAACCCGAAGTTCTGCTGCGGGAGGGGGCCGATGCCGGCCCCGAAGCCCCCCGGGCTCCCGGAGTCGGCGAACCCCAGCGGCAGGCCGTCGAAGTGCTTCCTGGCGGACATGGGCGCGGGGTCGTGCTCGATGCCCGCGAAAGAGTCCCCGATGAAGAGGTCTCCGTCGGAGGTGCCCCCGAACACGAACGACGCGTACCCGAAGACCGCCGCATTGGACCCGGCGAGCCTCTGGCAGTCGGAGACAACGTTGAACGGGACGTCGAACGGGCACGTCACGGGTTCCTCGCCGTCGCTCGTCCACTCGACCACCAGGGCCCGCTCGGCGTCGAACCGGAGAAATCGCACCTGGCCCTCCCCCCAGTCCTCGACCTCACCGGACCAGGAGCCTGATGCCGTCGACGTCCGCTCGGCGACGAAGCGGACGCCGCCGATCAGCGTGTCCCGCTCGATGACGCGCCGCGACCGTGTGGTGCCGCTTCCGCCCATGCGCCGGATCGATTCCATCTCGTACCCGATGTCGAGCGGGTAGTACGCGGCCGGGTCCGTGGGGTCCGCGACCGGGACCTCGCCGAACTCGCCGGCCGAGGTGCGGGCGTAGACGAGGATCTCGTCGATCTCGCCCTCCTCGTACCGGTACGAGGAGACCCGGCCGATCCCGGCCGCGTACCGGACCTCCGTGTGGTCGGGGAAGCGGAACCCCTTGAGGGTGCCCTCGGCCGGCTGCCTGTACGGGAGCCCGACATACACATCTCGCTCGGGCCCGCCGTACACGACCGCCTCTGCTCCGCCGCACAGGACAGGCCGTTCGTCCGAGCCCTCCGCGGGAAAGCCCGCGTCGAGGGGGCAGCGGTCAGAGATCTCCTCCCCGTCTCCGAGACGAACGACGGCGGCCGTCTCCGGAGCGACGCGGACGAGCGTGATCGTCGTGTCCTGGAGGCCCTCCCAGCCAGAGTCGCCGATCTCCGTCCGACGGACAACGGCGAACGTCGCGCCGCCCACCACGGAGTCGGCGACGACCTTCTCTCGGTACGCGACCGCACGGCGGGTCTCGACGTACACCCACTCGTTCCCGACATCCAACGGGTAGTAGGCCTCGGGCGGCGTCGAGTCCGGGGTCCCGTCCTGCGCCGAGGGCGCGGCGGCGACGAGGCAGGCGAACGCGACGGCGAGGTGGTAACGGACGTGCATGAGCAGATGGAACGGCGGGAGTTGCACCTCGACGAC
>CAXRFJ010000261.1:0-5980 GCA_964229475.1 Rubrivirga sp. | reverse complement strand
TCGCGCAGCCGCGTGCAGGCCGAGATACTGAAGCTCCAGTTCCATCCGCAGCTGATCGCCCGGAAGCTCGCCAAGCAGTAGACCACTTCGATCGCCGTCGCGCTCCCGTCGGCGACGTCGATGTTCTTCGTCGAGCTGCTGAAGGGCGTCAAAGACGCGCTCCGCGACGAGGACATCGACCTGCTCCTCACCAACCTCGGCTCGGGCCAGCCGTACCCGACGCTCCAGCGGTTCCTCAACCGCGGGGCGGTCGACGGCCTCCTCCTGATGTCGCTGCCGGTCGAGGGCGACATCGCCGAGCAGCTCCTCTCGTTCCAGGCGCCCGTGGTCCTGCTCGGGAGCCGCTGCGACGGGCTCGACGCCTACTGGTGGGACGACCGCGAGGGCGCGCAGATGGCGACGACCTACCTCATCGAGCAGGGGCACCGGCGGATCGGCCTCGTCACGGCCCAGGCGTGGAGCTACAGCGCCACCCCCCGCCTCGACGGCTACAAGGCCGCCCTCGAGGAGGCCGGCATCCCGTACGACCCGGACCTCGTGGTGACGGGCCAGACCACCAAGCACGCGGGGTTCTCGGAGGAGGCCGGGGCCGAGGCCATGGAAGAGCTGATGGGCATCGACGACCGCCCGACGGCCGTCTTCGCCTCCTCCGACGTCCAGGCCTACGGGGCCTGGGCGTGGGCCCGCGACCACGGGCTCACCGTGCCCCGCGACGTGTCGATCGTCGGCTACGACGACCTCAAGCTCAGCCGTTTCCTCGACCTCACGACGGTCACGCAGGGGATGCAGAAGGCCGGGTTCGACGCCACGAAGCGGCTGCTCTCTCGGCTCCGGGCGCGGGACGTCGAGGAGCGCCTGGACGTCCAGCTCCCCCTCACGCTCGCCGTCCGCGGCTCCACCGGCCCCGTCGCTGCGCCGTGACGCTCCCCCCGCCGCTCGCGTCGACGGACCTCGACCTCGGGCCGAAGTACCAGGGCAAGGTCCGCGACACCTACGACCTCGGCGACGGCCGGCTCGTGCTCGTCACGACCGACCGGATCTCGGCGTTCGACCACGTGCTCCGGCAGGCGATCCCGCTCAAGGGCCAGGTGCTCAACGGCGTCGCGGCCTTCTTTTTCGAGCGGACCGCCGACGTCGCCCCGAACCACGTCCTGGGCGTGCCCGACCCGAACGTGACGGTCGGGGTCGCCTGCGACCCGCTGCCGATCGAGTTCGTGGTCCGCGGGTACCTGGCCGGGCACGCCTGGCGCGTCTACCGAGGCGGCGGGCGCGAGCTCTGCGGCGAGCCGCTCCCCGACGGCCTCCGCGAGTCGGACCGCCTGCCGGTCCCGCTCCTGACGCCGGCGACCAAGGCCGCGGAGGGCCACGATGAGGACATCAGCCGGGCCGACATCGTCGCTCGCGGCATCCTCGATCAGGCCACGCTCGACGAGGCCGCTGCGCTCGCGCTGGCCCTCTTCGAGCGCGGGACGGAGATCGCCGCCGAGCACGGGCTGATCCTCGTCGACACGAAGTACGAGTTCGGCCGCGCCCCGGACGGCCGGCTGCTCGTCATCGACGAGGTCCACACCCCCGACTCGTCGCGCTACTACTACGCCGACGGCTACGAGGCGCGCCTCGCGGCCGGCGAGCCCCAGCGCCAGCTCTCGAAGGAGTTCGTCCGCGAGTGGCTGATGGACCACGGCTTTCGAGGCCGCGACGGCGAGACGCTGCCCGACCTCCCGCCGGCCTTCGTCGAGCAGGTCAGCGCGCGCTACGTCGAGCTCTACGAGACCGTGACGGGCCGGACGTTCGAGCCCGACATGAGCCCAGAGCCGGAAGCCCGCGTCCGGCACGCGCTCGAAACGATCCGCTAAGACGTTCCCTAGCGTGCGTACAGCGCGGGCCGGCGGTCGCCGTGCCGGTCGTTGTACGCGTTGAGCGCCGTGTCGCGCGCCGCGTGCGGGTCGATCTCCGCGCGGATCACGGCCTCCTCCGCCTCGGGGGCGGCCGCCAGCACCTCGGCCGACGGCGAGCAGATCACGCTCCGGCCGATGAAGGTCAGGGCCTCCTTCCCGTTCGACTCCGTCCCGACGCGGTTCGCCGTGGCCGTGAACACGCCGTTCTC
This sequence comes from Rubrivirga sp., assembly GCA_964229475.1. Taxonomy (GTDB): domain Bacteria; phylum Bacteroidota; class Rhodothermia; order Rhodothermales; family Rubricoccaceae; genus Rubrivirga. The sequence continues at coordinate 3,873 of CAXRFJ010000261.1, read as the reverse complement.
GAGCGCGCGAACGGGCATGGCGGTCGGGCAGTGCGGCAGGACGAGGTTCGACGGGTGCGCGATCACGTCCGCCCCGTTGAGGGCCAGCGTCCGCGCCGACTCCGGGAAGAACCAGTCGAAGCAGACCATCACGCCGAGCCGGTAGCTCCGGCGGTTCCGGTCCGTCACCGTCCAGACCTGGAAGCCGTCCGCGCCGGGTTCGAAGTGGCGGGTCTCCTCGTAGAAGAGGTGCGACTTCCGGTACGTGCCGAGCCAGCCGTTCGGCGTCACGACGACCGCGGAGTTGTAGAGGGCGTCGCCGGCGCGCTCCGGGAGCCCCGCGACGATCGTCGCCCCCGTGTCGCGGGCCCACCGGTGCAGGCGCCGGACCGTCGGGCCATCGGGCACCGCTTCGGCGAGCGCGGCGGCCTGCTCGGTCGAGTCGAAAAAGTAGCCGGAGGCGAACAGCTCGGGCAAAACCACGAGGTCCGCATCGGCCGCGAGGACGGGCCCCTCCACCGCGTCGAGGTTGACGGTGGTGTCCCCTTTGGTGGGGCGTGTCTGGATGCAGCTGATGACCATTGCAATAACAGCTATACTGCGCCCGCCTGAATGGCGGTGATCGTCGCCACGTTGGCGATGTCCTCCCAGTCGGCCCCGCGGGAGAGGTCGTTAGCCGGCAAGCGAAGGCCCTGCAGCACGGGCCCGAACGCCTCCGCCCCGCCCACGCGCTGCGTGATCTTGTAGCCGATGTTGCCGGCGCCGAGGTCGGGGAAGACGAACACGTTGGCCTTCCCGGCGACCGGGCTCCCCGGCGCCTTCCGCTCCCCGACCCCCGCGTCGAACGCGGCGTCGAACTGGAACTCGCCGTCGAGCGTGAGGTCCGGGCGCGTCCGGCGGGCGATCGCGACCGCCTCGCGGACCTTGTCGACGTCCGGGTGGTCGGCCGAGCCCTTGGTCGAGAAGGAGAGGAAGGCGACGACCGGGTCCTGGCCGGTGAGGAAGCGGTGGTTGGCCGCCGCGTCGATGCCGATCGAGGCGAGCTGCTCGGCCGACGGGTCCGCGTTGACGCCGCAGTCCGCGTAGGTGAGGGGGCGGCCGACGGGGAGGACCATCAGGAAACACGACGACACCAGCGCCGAGCCCTCGGCGACGCCGAGCACCTGGATGGCCGCGCGGATCACGTCGGGCGACGGGTGCGCCGCGCCCGCCACGCAGCCGTCGGCGTCCCCGGCGTCCACCATCAGGTCGCCGAAGTAGAGGACGTCCTGCGTCCACTCCCCGGCCTGCTCGTAGGTCAGGCCCTTGTGCTTGCGCTTCTGGAACAGCGCCTGCGCGTAGGTCTGCGCCCGCTCGCTGGTCGACGGGTCGACGATCGGGACGGAATGAGGCAGCGAGACCCCGAGGCGGCCGGCCTCGGCCCGGATCGCGGCCTCCCGACCGATCAGGATCGGGCGGACGACCTCGTGCTCGACGAGCCAGGCGGCGGCCCGGATCGTGCGCGGGTCCTCGCCCTCGGGCAGCGCGATGCGTTTGCGGAGGGCGCGGGCCCGCTCGTGGAGGGCGGAGAACGAGAAGCGGTCAGGCATCGCGGTCGGCGTGTTCGGTCTTCCAGATGGGGACGGACTCCTTCAAGGTGTCGATGAGCCAGCGGGCGGCCTCGAACGCCTCGGCCCGGTGCGGGCAGGCGACGCCGACGACCACGCTGGCCTCGGGCGGCGGGACGGGACCCGTCCGGTGGAGCACGGCCACCTTCGTCACGTCCCACCGTTCGGAGGCGGCGAGCGCGAGGCGGGCCAGTTCGGCCTCGGCCATCGCGGGGTACGCCTCGTAGGTCAGGAGGTCCGTCTCGACGCCGTCGGTCCAGCGCCGGCTGGTCCCGACGAACACGCAGGTCCCGCCCGCGCGCTCGTCGGAGAGAAAGGCGTGGACGGCGCCGAGGTCGAGGGGCTCCTCGGTCAGCGCCGACCACCAGTCGCGGTCACTCGGAGGCTCCATCGAGGGCGTCGAGGATCGCGTCGAAGTCGGGCTGCTCGCCGGCGTTGTCGAGGACCTCCACGTACGAGAGCGTCCCGTCGGGCTGGACCACGAACGCGGCGCGCTTCGAGATCCGGTCGAGGCCCATCGGGGTGAAGTCGTGGTCGTACTTGGCGCCGTAGGCGGCCGAGACCTCGCCGTCGTGGTCGGAGAGGAGGCGGAACGGGAACCCGTTGACGCTCTTGAACTCGGCGAGCGCGAACGGCGAGTCGGTCGAGATCCCGACGACCTGCGCGCCGAGGTCGGTGTACCGGTCGTAGTCGTTGCCGACGGTGTTCAGCTCCGTGGTGCAGACGCTGGTGAAGGCGCCCGGGAAGAACAGGAGGACGACCGGGCCGTCCTGGCGCGCCTCGGCGAGCGAGAAGTCGTCGGTGGCGTCGTCGTAGAGCGTGAAGTCGGGGGCGGAATCGCCGACGGAGAGGGCCATGGGGTTCGGGATCGGAGGGGCGTCGGCTACGTCCGTTGCCGTGCGGGGTTCGCACGCCCCCCCGGAACGCCGACCGGCGGGCCCCGCCCACGCGCGAGACCGTCTTCCCCCTATCCCCCGAACCGGATGGTCCGGACCGGCTCGACGCGGGCGGCCGCTCGGGCGGGGAGGTAGGCGGCGAGGGTGCAGATGAGGATGGTTGCAATAACGGTGACGCCGATGTCGATGCCACTCATCTCCACGGGCGCCCGGTCCAGGTAGTACGCGTCCTGCGGGAGCCGGATGATCGCGAACCGCGCCTGCAGCGCCCCGAACGCGAGCGCCACGCCCGTCCCGATCGACGCCCCGATCACCCCCACCATCAGCCCGAACACCAGGAACAGCCGGCGCACCGACGCCCGGCTGGCCCCCATCGCCAGGACGGTCCCGATCTCGCGCGCCTTCTCCAGCACCACCATCAGCAGCGCCCCGATGATGTTGAAGGCGGCCACGACCACGAGGATCGAGATCACGAGCGGGACGATGCTCTGCTGCAGCTCGACCCACGCGAACAGCCCCCGGTAGACCTCCTCGATGGGCCGCGCGAAAAGGGGCGGCCCGATCTTGTCCGTCACGGCGTCCGACACCGCCCGGGCGTGCTGGCGATCGTCGAGCGTGACGTCGAGGCGGGAGACCTGGCCCGGGGGGTAGGCGAACAGCTGCGCCGCCGCGTCGAGGTCGACGAACGCGAACCGCTCGTCGAAGTCGCCGAGGCCCGTCTCGAACACGCCGGCCACGCGGTACTGGCGGACGCGGGGCCTCGACTGGATCCGTCCCGCGCCGAGCCCGCGCGTCGAGTAGGCCGTGATTCGGTCGCCGACGGCCAGCCCGAGCCGCTCCGCCAGGCGGAGGCCGAGGACGACGCCCGGCCGGCCCTCGGCGTCCTCGGACAGGTCGAACGCCCCGAGCTCGGTCCGCTCGGCCACGAACGGCTGGTGCTCGGGCTCGGTGCCCCACAGGAGCACGCCCTCGACGCCGTCGTTGCCCGAGCCGCGGCTGCTGAGGAGCGCGAAGTCCACGACCGCCGGCGCGACGCGCTCGACGTGGTCCAGCCCGGCCACGGCCGCCGCCACGCTGTCGACGTTCTGGATCGGCTCGCCGAGGTACGTCTCGACCTGCACGTGCTGCCCGAACCCGACGATCTTGGCCTCGATCTCGCGGCTGAACCCGCGGACGATCATCAGCGCCAGGAGCAGCGCGCCGGTCCCCACGGCCACCCCGCCGATCGCGGCCACGACGACGAACCGCAGGAACCCGCGCCGCTCGTCGCGGCCCTCGGCGCCGCGCAGGTAGCGGAGCGCGAGCGTGCGTTCGAAGGGGCCGATCATCGGGTGCGAAGGGGGACGGGAGCGGGGAGCGAGCCGGCGGCCTCCGCCTCGGCGCCGAGGCGG
>CAXRFJ010000260.1:0-10370 GCA_964229475.1 Rubrivirga sp. | reverse complement strand
CGAGGAGCACGTAGGGGCCGGCGACGACGTACGCGCCGTCGTCGGTGTCCGTGCCGCGGCGGATCTCGGCGCGGCCGTCGGGCCCGAACCGGACGCCGAACGGCTCGCCGCGGCGTGTGCCCTCCCACGCCCCCAACAGCTGGGGGTCCTGAGCGAGCGCGGGGTCGGCCTCGCGGAGGAGCAGGACGACGCCGGTCTCGAGGTCGGCGACGGTCAGGAGCGTCCGGTCGCGGGCGACGTCGAGGACCGTCACGTCGCCGCGATCGCGGAGGACGAGCTGGCCGGCGGAGGCGACGTACCGCCCGCCCTGGAAGCGGCCGATGAGCTCGGCGTCGTCGGGGTCGAGGAAGACGTAGACGGCGTCGAGCCGGTCGGGCGTGAACGTGAGGCGCGCGAAGACGAGCTCGTCGTCGTACGGCACGTTCTCGGCCGCCACCAGCTCCCACGTGCCGACCACGTCGGGCGCCTCGGGCTCCGCCGGCGGCGGGAGGACGCGCTCCGCCGGTGGCACCACCTGCGCTGGGGCGGACGTCGCCCAGAGGGCGAGGAGGACCGGGAGGACGCGGAGGGGCACGGCGACGGAGAGGGGCGGTCTCTTCGACGCCGCCCACCGCGCCGTGTTCTACGGGCTGACGCGCTGGAACACCATCCGGTACTCGGTCTCGTCCCGACCCGGAATCGAAAACGTGAGCCGGTCCCCTTCGACCGAATACTGCCCGTAAGGTGACCGATAGCTTCCGTCGCCGTCATCGCGCCTGCACGCGACGGCGTCGTGGAGGACGGGCGGATCGAGCGGCGGGCGGATCCGCGACCGGTCCATGTCGAACAGGACGCATTCCATCCCGATCTCGCGCACGACGACCTCGCCGTCCGCCAGGCGGAGCGAATCCGACTGGGTGATGCGGTCACCGACGATCCGAAGGTGGAGCCAGAGAATGTCGTTCGGCCCGTCGAGCGGCGACGCCTTCTCGACCAGCTCCCACGTGCCCTCCATCTCCGCCGTCAACGGACGCGCGCCTGGAGGGGGCTCCGTGAGCTGGGCCCACACAGGGCTGGCAGCACACAGGGCGAGGGCGATGACGGCGAGTCTCATGGTCACGCAAATTCGTTTCCGAACACGATACGCGTTCCACCCTTACACCGCAGGGCTATCGCGGCGGCCCCGCCGGCTTCGTCGCCCTCGGCAACCCAGCCGGCTTGACGCCCGCCGGCGTCGCGACGCCCCCACTCGCCGGCGCCGCCGACGGCTTCCGCCAGACGGGCACGGCCGAGCACGCCTCGCCGTACATGACCTTCGACGCGACGCCCTGGAGCCGGCGCGTCGCCTGCACGAACGCGTCGAGCGGGACGAGGGCGTTGCCGCAGCCCTTGAGCACGACCGGCTTGCCCTCGTAGCGCGACCAGTCGAGGTCGCCGAGCGCGGCCATCAGCCCGGCCTGGCGGACCTCGGCGGGCGTCCCGGCCGCGACCGACGCCGCGACGCCGCCGAGGCGGGCGGCCACGAGCATGTAGGCCCACGTCGGGACGAGCGCGTCGGCCGAGCAGAAGACGGCCACGTTGGCGCCCTCGTAGGCGCTCCAGTCCGTCTCCTTCAGCGACTGGCGGAACTCGCGCTCGCGGAGGACGAGGCCGCGGTAGAGGTGCGACTCGAGGTCGAACGCGACCGGCTCGGGCGGGGCGAGCGCGGCGAGGTCGAGCGTCTCGATGGCGCTCTCGGCGACGCGGTTGACGATCTCCATGGAGTTCAGCGTTGGGAGTTCAGCGTTCGGAGTGGGTCGGCCCGGACGGTCTTACGCCGTCCGGACCCCGCAGATCGGCCGATGCGACGAACGCTGAACCGTGACCCCCGACCTCACGCCGCGGCGCGGCGGCGGACGGCGTGGACGGCCTCGGCGACGCGCTCGACGGCCGCGTCCACCTCCGCCTCGGTCGTCGGGCGGCCGAGGCTGAAGCGGACGGACGCGCGGGCCTGGTCCTCGGTCAGCCCCATCGCGCGGAGGACGTGGCTCGGCTCGTCGGAGTGGGCGTGGCACGCCGAGCCGGCCGACGCGGCGACGCCGTGGAGCACCGGCAGGAGCTGCCCGGCGCGCGTGCCCTGGAAGCGGAGGCTCGTCGTGTTCGGCAGGCGCGGCGCGTCGGCGGCGTTGACGACCGTGCCGGGGACGGCCGCGCAGACGGCGGCCTCGAACCGGTCGCGGAGGACGGCCAGCCGCTCGGCGTCGGCGTCCTGCTCGCGGCGGGCGATCTGGGCGGCCATCCCCAGCCCGACGATCCCGGGCACGTTGAGCGTGCCGCCGCGGAGCCCGCCCTCCTGGCCGCCGCCGGTCACCTGCGGGCGGAGCTTCACGCGCGGCCCCCGCTGGCGGACGTACAGCGCGCCGACGCCCTTCGGCCCGTACAGCTTGTGGCCCGACAGCGAGAGGAGGTCGACGCCGTCGTGGTTGACCGAGATCGGGACCTTCCCGACGGCCTGCGTGGCGTCCGACATCATCACGGCGCCGGCCGCGTGGGCGCGCTCGGCGATCTCCGGGATCGGCTGGATCACGCCGGTCTCGTTGTTGGCCCACATCACGCTCACGAGGAACGTCTCCTCGTTGAGCGCGGCCTCGAGCGCGTCGAGGTCGACGAGGCCGTTCGCGTCGACCGGGAGGTACGTCGTCTCGAACCCCTCGCGCTCCATGGCCTCGCACGTCGCCAGCACGGCGCGGTGCTCGGTCTGGACGGTCACGATCCGGTGACGCCGGCCGCCGTAGACGTCGCCGGCCCCGCGGATGGCGAGCGAGATGGCCTCGGTCGCCCCGCTCGTGAAGAACATCGTCCGCGGCGTGGCGCCGATGAGGCGGGCGCTCCGCTCGCGGGCCTGCTTGACGGCCTCGTCGGCGGCCCACCCGAAGGCGTGCTCGCTGGAAGCGTTTCCGAAGTGCTCGCCGAAGAACGGCAGCATCGCGTCCAGCACGCGGGGGTCGACGGGCGTCGTCGCGTTGTAATCGAGGTAGATGGGCGTGGCCATGCGGTCGGTTCGATGGCCGACGCGGCTCGGATTCTGGAGCCCCGCCGGCGACGTTTATTGGGTCCGCTGATGTATACGCTGCCGCTCGGTGGGATGTTGTGGATCTTCGCCGGAGAGGGCCCCGGGCACCGCCGCGCGGCGCCGGTCGTTAGGCCCCCTCCGCCCTCCCGCCCCATGGTCCCCGGCCGCCCCCCGCTCCCCCTCGCCGCCCTGCTGGCGCTCGCCGTCGGCGCCGCGGCGCCCCTGGCGGGGTGCAGCGAGCCGCCGCCCGTGAGCGCCTGCGTCCCCGCCCTCGACCCCGACTGCGAGCCGACCGGCCCGCCGGAGGACGAGGTCGTCGCGGGCGTCAACCTGACCGCCCTGTTCGCGGCGCCGTCGCCGGCCGAGGCCGACGCCGCGCTGGCCGACGGCGGCGGCGTGACCGACGGCGAGCCGACGGTGACGGAGCTCACCGCCGCGGCCGACGGGTCGCGGCGGTTCCTCCTCGCCTTCGACGCCGGGGGCCAGCGGGTCGTGACGGCCCTCGCCCGCGTCCCGGCCGGGCCCGGCCTCACGACGCGCCTGCCGACCGTCCTCGTGCTCACCGACGGCACCGACGGGGCCGCCGAGGCCGACCTCCTCACCGGCCCCGGCTTCGGCGCCCTCGTCACCGACGCCGTGCAGGTCGTGATGGCGTACCGCGGCGAGCCGCTCACGATCGACGGCATGGCCGCGCCGTCGTCGCTCGCCCCCGACCCGTACCGCGCCGACGTGGCCGACGTCCGCGCGATCGTCGGCGTCCTCGACCGGATCCCGCGGGCCGACCCCGCCCGCCTCGGGATCGTCGGGGTGGGCCGGGGCGGGACGGTCGCGCTCCTGGCCGCGATCCACGGCGCCGGCGTGCGGGCCGTCGTCACGCTGGGGGCGCCGACCGACCTCTACGGCGCCTCGTTCCGGGCCGAGGCCCGGTCCCGCCTCCTCGGCACCGCGCCGCCGAACCCGTACCCCGCCCTCGACGCCCTCGCGGCCCCGGCCGTCGCGCTCCGCGACGGGGCGCTCGACCTGGAGGGCGCCCGGCTCGGGCTCGCGCGCCTCTCCCCCGCCCGCCTCCGCGCCGACGACCGCCTCCCGGCCGTCCTCGCCCTCCACGCCGCCGGCGACCCCGTCGTGGGCGAGGACCAGCTCGCGAGCCTCGACGCCGCGCTCACCTCGACCCCCGCGCGCCCCCGCATCACCGAGGTCGTCGAGGGCCCCACGCGCGAGGGGCTGCTCTCGACCGGGTCCGTCCAGGGCCGCGTCGCCGCCTTCCTCGACGACCAGCTGTGAGGGGCCTGGAGATCCGCGAGGCCGTGACCGAGGCCGACTGGCAGGCCGTCCGCGCCGTGCGCCAGCGGGTGTTCGTGGAGGAGCAGGCGTGCCCGCCCGAGGAGGAGTGGGACGCCCACGACGCGCCCGAGGCCCGGGGCGTCACGGTCCACCACCTCCTCGCCGAGCGCGACGGCCGGCCGGTCGGGTGCGCCCGCTGGCGGCTCACGGGTGACGGCGCCGCAGCGACGGCCAAGCTGGAGCGGTTCGCCGTCGTGCCCGAGGCCCGGGGCTCTGGCCTGGGCCGCGCGCTCGTCGCCCGCGCCCTCGCCGACGCCCGCGCCGCCGGCCTCCGCCGGTTCGTGCTCCACGCCCAGACCTACGTCGCCGGCCTCTACGCGTCGTTCGGCTTCCGCCCCCTCGGGGGGCCGTTCGACGAGGCCGGCATCGAGCACGTGAAGATGGCGTTGGAGGATCGCTAGGGCCGGTTTCCCTGTGTACCTTCGTCGTCCCGCCCGGCCGGAGCCGGGTGCCTCGAGACCTGCCGCGTTCGTCTAGAGGCCTAGGACGCCGCCCTCTCACGGCGGTAACACGGGTTCGAATCCCGTACGCGGTACGACGCCCGGCGCCCTCTCGGTGCCGGGCGTTGTCGTTTGGGCCCGCCGGCCTCGGCGAGACGCCGCCCGAGGCCGGGCCGGCCGGCGCGTCAGCTCGGGCCCGCGTCGGCGGCCGCGGCCCCGATCCGCTTGACGACCACCTGGCCCGGGCGCTCGCCCCGGTCGATCCGGTACATCGGCCCGTCGTAGCCCGCCCGTTCGGGCTCGGCCAGCGACCGGAAGCGGACGAGGCCCTCCCCCACGCGCTCGAAGCACACGACGTCACCCCGGCGGATGGTCGAGGTCGTCTCGAGGCGGTCGCCCTCCCGGAGGTCCACGGGATCACTGGCGGCGAGATCGAGCATGGCGGTCGTGGCGAGCGGGGCCGAGGCGGCTACTTCCGCAGGTCCTCCGGCCGCCGCTCGGGGTCGAAGCGGGCCTTGCCGTCCTTCGCCATCGCCCCCGCGTCGCTGACCTCGCGGAGCGACGGGAGCGCCGTCGCGTCCGCGCCGTCGGCCAGCCGCTGCCGGACCTCCCGCCGGAGCCGCCGGTTCGCCACCCGCTTGTCGTCCTTCTCCGTGGCGGCGGGGGCGACCCCGGTGACGGGCGTCTTTTTGCGGGACCGGCTCATCGTTCTGGCGTGCGGGGAGCGGGGCCGCCCGGCCGCTCCGAGCGGACGCCGGGCGGGGGGACGCTCCACGATACGCCACGGCTCGGGCCGGGCCCGGGGGGCGGCCGGGCGCCGGGGCGTAGCTTCGCGCCGGGGGCGACGTTGCGCGGCCCCCTTTCCCCTCCGCCCCATGCCCACGACCCGCCGCCGTTTCCTCGCCTCCGCCGGCACGCTGGTCGCCGGGAGCCCGCTCCTGCCCCACACGCTCCACGGCCTGTCGCGCCCGGCCTCCGACCGCCTCCGCATCGGCCTGATCGGCGCGAAGGGGATGGGATGGACCGACCTCCAGGCCCAGCTCGCCGTCGACGCCAACACCGAGCTCGCGTGGCTCTGCGACGTCGACGCGGCGGTGCTCGCGGAGCGGCTCGCGGACTACGGCGCCCTCCGCGACAACGCGCCGCGGACGACCGGCGACTACCGCGAGCTCCTCGACGCGCCCGACGTCGACGTGGTCATCATCGGGACGCCCGACCACTGGCACGCGCGGATGTTCGTCGACGCCGTGGACGCGGGGAAGGACGTGTACGTCGAGAAGCCGGTCGCCAACTCCGTCGAGGAGTGCCGGGCCATGATCGCGGCCCAGGAGCGGACGGGCCGCGTCGTGCAGGTCGGGCAGTGGCAGCGCTCGGGCGAGCACTACGCCCGCGCCATCGAGATCGTCCGGTCCGGCGGGCTCGGGCGGATCCGCCTCGTCAAGTGCTGGGCCTACCAGGGCTGGATGAAGCCGGTCCCCCCGCAGCCCGACCAGCCCGCGCCGCCGGGCGTCGACTACGCGATGTGGCTCGGGCCGGCGCCGACGCGGCCGTTCAACCCGAACCGGTTCCACTTCACGTTCCGCTGGTTCTGGGACTACGCCGGCGGGCTCATGACCGACTGGGGCGTCCACCAGCTCGACATCGCCCTCCTCGCCATGGGCGCCGACGCGCCGCGCTCGGTCATGGCCAGCGGCGGCAAGTTCGCCTACCCCGACGACGCCTCGGAGACGCCGGACACGCTCCAGACCGTCTACGACTTCGGCGACTACTCCCTGCTCTGGGAGCACGCCGTCGGGATCGACCTGGGGCCGGACCGGAAGCCCGAGGGCATCGCGTTCGTCGGCAACGAGGCCACGCTGGTCCTCCATCGCGGGGGGTTCGAGGTGGTCCCGGAGCGGGAGTTCGTGGGCTGGGGCCAGGAGGGGCCGCAGAAGCGGGCGCCCGAGGCCGGCGGCGTCCCCGAGGGCGTGGACTACGTGCGCGAGCACGCCCGCAACTTCCTCCAGTGCGTCCGCGACCGGACGCCGGCGGCGTGCGCGACGCGGATCGACTCGGGCGCCGTGGCCGCCGTCAACGCGCAGCTGGGCAACATCGCCTACAAAACGGGCCGGAAGCTCTACTGGGACGGCGACGGACGCACCGGCGACTTCCGCGACGACGCAGAGGCCTCGGCGCTCCTCCGCGCCGACTACCACAACGGCTGGGAAGTCCCGACCGGCTAGCCGCCCCCCGCCCCGGGAGGCCGTTGCGCCAGCCCGGGGTGCCGGTCCGTCCGCCCGCGTGAGCGATGCGACGGCAACGCACGCGTCGTAGAGGCGGTGGACGAGGGGTGGGGAGACGCGGGGCGCGCACCCGGCCTCAGAGCCTGGGCAACCAAAAACGCCGGGGGCGCGGCGGCCCCCGGCGTCGGGAATCGTGGCGAGGCGGACGGAGCTAGCCGGCCTGGAGCGCCTCGGCGCCCGAGCTGATCTCGATGATCTCCGTCGTGATGGCCGCCTGGCGAGCCCGGTTGTACGTCAGCTTGAGGTCCTTGAGGAGCTCGCCGGCGTTCGTCGTGGCGTTGTCCATGGCCACCATCCGGGCGCCCTGCTCGGACGCGTTCGACTCGAGGAGCGCGCGCCAGAGCTGGTACTGGAGGTACTCCGGGATGAGCCGCTCGAGGAGCACCTCCGGCGACGGCTCGAAGAGGTACTCCACGTCGCCGGCCTCGTCGGCCTCGGTGTCGATCTGGTCCGACTCCTCCATGAGCGGCGTGAAGAACGTCTCGGCCGGGATCGGGAGGAGCTGCTCGGCCACGCGGTTCTGCGTGATCGTGTTCTTGAACTCGTTGTAGATGACCTCCACGACGTCCCACTCCTCGGCGAGGAACCCCTCGACGGCCCGGTCCACGACCTCGCCCGCCAGCGGGAAGCGGAGGTCGTTGAACACGCCCTGGTAGTCGCCGACGAGCGTGAACCCGCGCTTGCCGAAGTACTCGTGCGCCTTCCGGCCGACGGCCAGGATGCGGAGCGTGCCGGCGTCGCGCTGGGCCTGGAACCGCTCGGCGATCGTGGCCTCGGCCACCTTGAGGAGGTTGGCGTTGAACGCGCCGGCCAGACCGCGGTCGCTCGTGACCACGATGAGGAGCGCGCCGCGGACCTCCTCCCGCTCCTCGAAGAGCGGGTGCGTTGCCACGTCGAGGCGGGCGCGGAGGTGCCCGATCATCTCGCGGATCTTGAACGCGTAGGGCCGGGCGGCGAAGATCCGCTCCTGCGCCTTCCGCAGCTTCGCCGCCGCCACCATCTTCATGGCGCGCGTGATCTGCTGCGTGTTCTGGACCGACCCGATCCGGTCGCGGATGTCTCTGAGCGAGGCCATGGTTTAGGGCAAGGGGGGAGGGACAGGGGGAAAGGGGCGACGGCCGGGGCCTCTCGCCCCGTGCCGCGTGCCCCCCGCCCTAGCCCGAGTACTTCGCGGCGACGTCGGTGGCGACCTGCTCGAAGGTCGAGGAGACCTCGTCGGACATCTTGCCGCTGCTGGCGACCGAGGCGAGCGCGTCGGCGTGCTTGAGGCGGAGCGCCTCGCGGTAGTCCTTCTCCCAGGCGCGGACCTGCGCGACGGGGACCTCGTCGACGAGGCCCTTGCCGGCCACGTAGATGACCGCGACCTGCTCGGCGACCGGGACCGGCTCGTACTGGCCCTGCTTGAGGACCTCCACGAGGCGGGCGCCGCGGTTGAGCTGGCGCTGCGTGGCCGGGTCGAGGTCGGAGCCGAACTTGGCGAACGCCTCGAGGTTGCGGTACTGCGCGAGGTCGAGCCGGAGCGTGCCCGAGACCGACTTCATCGCCTTGATCTGGGCGTTGCCGCCGACGCGCGACACCGAGATGCCGACGTTGATGGCCGGCCGGACGCCCGAGTTGAAGAGGTTCGCCTCGAGGAAGATCTGGCCGTCCGTGATCGAGATCACGTTGGGCGGGATGTACGCGGACACGTCGCCGGCCTGGGTCTCGATGACCGGGAGGGCCGTGAGCGAGCCGCCGCCCTGGACCTTGTCCCGGAGCGACTCCGGGAGGTCGTTCATGTCCTTCGCGATCGTGTCGTCGGCCGTGATCTTGGCCGCGCGCTCGAGGAGCCGCGAGTGGAGGTAGAACACGTCGCCCGGGTACGCCTCGCGGCCCGGCGGCCGGCGGAGGAGGAGCGAGACCTCGCGGTAGGCGACGGCCTGCTTCGAGAGGTCGTCGTAGATGCAGAGGGCGTGGCGGCCCGTGTCGCGGAAGAACTCGCCGATGCAGGCGCCCGCGAACGGCGCGATAAACTGGAGCGGGGCCGGCGCCGAGGCCGGCGCGTTCACGATCACCGTGTACTCCATGGCGCCGTAGCGCTCGAGCGCGGCCTGGAGCGTGGCCACCGTCGAGGCCTTCTGGCCGACGGCGACGTAGATGCAGTAGACCGGCTTGTCGCCGCTCTCGTGCGTCGTCTTCTGCGACAGGATCGTGTCGACGAGGACGGCCGTCTTGCCCGTCTGGCGGTCGCCGATGACGAGCTCGCGCTGGCCGCGGCCGATCGGGACCATCGAGTCGATGGCTTTGATGCCCGTCTGGAGCGGCTCCGTGACCGGCTCGCGGTAGATGACGCCCGGCGCCTTGCGCTCGATCGGCATCTCGTAGGTCTCGCCCGCGATCGGGCCCTTGCCGTCGACCGGGTTGCCCAGCGGGTCGACGACGCGGCCGAGCATCCCCTCGCCCACCTTGATGGACGCGATGCGGCCCGAGCGACGGGCCTCGTGGCCCTCCTTGACGGCCTCGGCGTCGCCGAAGAGCACGGCGCCGACGTTGTCCTCCTCGAGGTTGAGGACCATCCCGGTCACGCCGGAGTCGGGGAACTCGATGAGCTCGCCGGCCTGGACCTTCGAGAGGCCGTAGAGCCGGGCGATGCCGTCGCCCACCTGGAGCACGGTGCCGACCTCGTACGTGTCGGTCTCGGAGGAGAAGTTGCCGAGCTCCTGGCGGAGCACGTCGGTCACTTCGTCGGGGCGGATCGCGGTAGCCATGATCGTGGGTCGTAGGGCGTAGAGCGTGGGGGACGGTTCCTACGAACCACGTCCCACGCCCGAGGGGTTCTAGTTCAGGCTGACGGCGGCGCGCTGGGCGAGCTGGCCGCGGAGGGTGTCGAGCTGGTGGCGGACGCTCCGGTCGTACACGACGTCGCCGAGGCGGACGACGAGCCCGCCGATGAGCGACGGCTCGACGCGGAGGTCCATGCGGACGGTCTTGCCGGAGCGGGCCTCCAGCGCGCCCTTGAGGCGCTCGGCCTCCTCGGGCGAGAGCGGGCGGGCCGTGCGGACGGTGGCCTCGACCGTGCCGGTCCGCTCGTCGCGGAGCTGGCGGTAGGCGGCGAGGATGTCCGGGATCCGGTCGTCGCGCTGCTTCTCGACGAGGAGCCGGAGGAAGCGGAGCGTGAGGTCCGAGACCTTCCCGTCGAAGAGCCGGTCGAGGACCGCGCGCTTCTTGGGGGCCGGCACGACGGGGCTCGTCAGCGCGAGCTGGAGGTCGCGGGAGCCGCCGAGCGTCTCCGCC
>CAXRFJ010000259.1:0-4953 GCA_964229475.1 Rubrivirga sp. | reverse complement strand
CCGGGGCGGCCGGCCGCCTCCGCGCGCTCGCCGAGGCGGCCGGCCGGGACGATGAACCGGCCCAGCATGGAGGCGTCCGCGCCCGAACGGTGCCGGGCGTAGAGGTCCGCGGCCGGGGCCATGTCGAGGCCGGCGGGCGGGAAGAGGCCGGCGTAGTCGACGAGGGCGTCGAGGAAGGCGTCGGCGGCGGGCGTCATGCGGGCGGTGTCGTGCGAGAACCCGGTGAGTCCTGGGGAGGGCCCCGATGGATGCGGACCCGGGCGGTAGCTTGGGCGTGGAAGGGTGTGACCCGCCCGACCCGCCCCGTGATCCCCCCAGGGGAGGCGTCGGGGCGCCCCATCGTTATCGCCCGCCACCCTCTCATGCACTCCCGCATCCTCACCCTCTCCCTCTCGCTCGTCGTCGCCCTCCTCGTCGGCGGTGCCGACGGGTGCTCCAGCGACCCGAACGTCGAGGGCGCCAAGCTCGACCTCCGCAACGGCGACTACGAGCGCGCGCTCGAGAACCTCGACGAGGCGCTCGCCACGAACCCCGACAACGTCGAGGCGCTCGTCCTCCGCGTCGAGGTCCGCCGCCAGCAGTACGAGAACACGGCCGGCGCCGCCCCCAAGGCCGCCTTCCTCGCCGACAACTACGACGCGATGATCGCCGACTACGAGCGCGCCGCCCAGCTCGCGCCCGACGACGAGACCGTCACGGCCACGCGGCTCGGCCTCTGGGCCCTCGCCGTCAACGCCGGCAACGAGATCATCCGGAACCCCGAGGCCGACGTCGCCAGCGCCGTCGACTACTTCGAGCGGTCGTCGGAGCTCTACCCGGACTCGTCGCAGGGCTACCTGGGCCTCGGCCTCGCTTACCTCCGCACGGGCGACGCCTCGCAGGCCCTCCCGGCCCTCGAGCGCGGCACGACCATCGCCCCGGACGACCCGATCCTCGCCTACTACTACGGCCGCGCCCTCGTCCTCGCCGACCGCGGCGCCGACGCGGTCGCCTTCCTCGAGGACGCCCAGACGCGGTTCCCCGACGACGAGGACATCCAGACGATGCTCCTCAACGCGTACACCCAGTCCGGCAACACGGCCGCGGCCGTCGAGCGCTACGCCGACGCCGTCGCCGCCCAGCCCGACAACCCGACGCTCCGCTACAACTACGGCGCGCTCCTCCTCGAGGAGGGCCGCTACGACGAGGCCATCGAGCAGCTGACGCGGGCGACCGAGCTCGCGCCGGACAACTCCGACGCCTTCTACAACCTCGGCGCGGCCTTCCAGAACCGCGCGGCCTCGCTCAACGAGCGGGCCAACGCCGAGGAGGACGTCGACGCGGCCAACGCGCTCATCGACGAGCGCAACGAGAACCTCGAGATGTCGCTCGAGCCGCTCATGCAGGCCCGCACGCTCGCGACCGGCACGCCCGACGAGGCCGGCGTCTGCGACGCGCTCTTCCGCGTCTACACCCAGCTCGGCCGGGTCGACGACGCCGAGGGCGTCTCCGAGTGCGCCGGGATCTCGATGAACTAGCGACGGTCTCGGATCTTTCCCCCGCGGGGGCGTGGTTCGCCGCGCCCCCGCTTTTTTGTTCGCCCCCTCCGACCGCCCCTCCATGCCCGACGCCCCCCGCCCCGACGCCGCGGCCGACGCCCTCGGCTTCGGCACCCGCGCCATCCACGCCGGCCAGGAGCCGGACCCCTCCACCGGCTCCATCATGACGCCGGTCCACCTCACGAGCACGTTCGTGCAGGAGGCCCCGGACGTCCACCAGGGCTACGACTACGCCCGCGTGGCGAACCCGACGCGGACCGCGCTGGAGCGGAACCTCGCGTCGCTCGAAGGCGCGACCCACGGGGTCGCGTTCGCGTCGGGTGTGGCCGGCATCGACGCCATCCTCCGGCGCCTCCGGCCGGGCGACCACGTCGTCTCGACGAGCGACCTCTACGGCGGGACGTACCGGCTGATGACTCAGGTCCACCAGCCCTACGGCGTCGAGTTCACGTTCGTGGACCTCGCCTCGCCGGAGGCGCTCGACGCGGCGATCACCGACGCGACGAAGCTCGTCTGGATCGAGACGCCGACGAACCCGCTCCTCCGCGTCTACGACATCGAGGCCCTCGCGGAGGTCGCGCACCAGCGGGGCGTCGACGTCGCCGTCGACAACACGTTCGCCAGCCCGTACCTCCAGCGCCCGCTCGCGCTCGGGGCCGACCTCGTGCTCCACTCGACCACGAAGTACCTCGGCGGCCACTCCGACGTCGTCGGCGGGGCCGTGATGACCTCGGACGACGGGTGGAACGAGCACCTCCGCTTCCAGATCAAGTCGGTCGGCGCCGCGCCCGGGCCGATGGACTGCTTCCTCCTGCTCCGCTCGACGAAGACGCTCCACCTCCGCATGGAGCGCCACTGCGCCAACGCCCGCGCCGTCGCCGACTTCCTCCGCGGCCACGACAAGGTCGCGCGCGTGTTGTACCCCGGCTTCGAGGACCACCCCGGCCACGACACGGCCGCCCGCCAGATGGACGGGTTCGGCGGGATGGTCTCGCTGGTGCTGGCGGACGACGCGATCGAGACGGCCGTCCGCTTCATGCAGTCGACCCGGCTGTTCGCGCTCGCGGAGAGCCTCGGCGGCGTCGAGAGCCTCGTCTCGCACCCCGCGAGCATGACGCACGGCTCGATCCCCGCCGACGTCCGCCGCGCGGCCGGGCTGCCCGACAGCCTCGTCCGCCTCAGCGTCGGCGTCGAGGACGAGGCCGACCTGATCGCCGACCTCGACCGGGCGCTCGCGGCGGTCTGACCCCACCCGCCTCGGGCCGGCCGGCGGCCCCCCCGGGGCCGGCCCGTCGCGGCGCTGGGGCGATCGCACCAGAGGCCGGTGTTACGGCAGGGTTAGCTTTCTGACCATCGATCTGTCGTCCCCGCCCCCGCCGCTCGTGCCGACCGCCCCCGCTCCCGCCCGTACGCCCGCGCGTCGGGCGCCCACGACCGGCGCCGCCGCGCCGCCCGCCGAGGCGGCCGCCCCGACCGCCAAGCGGCGGATCAACGACATCCTGCTCGGACGCTTCGAGCGGTGGGCGCTGCCGAGGATGGCGGCCCGCCTCCCGCGCTGGGTCACGCCCGACGGGCTGACCGGGATCGCCCTCGCGGGCGCCCTCCTCTCGGCCGTCGCCTACGCGCTCGCCGGCGAGACCCTCGCGTGGCTCCACGTCGCCTCGCTGGGCCTCGTGATCCACTGGTGGGGCGACAGCCTCGACGGCACGCTCGCCCGCGTCCGCCAGATCCGCCGCGAGAAGTACGGGTTCTTCGTCGACCACCAGGCCGACGCGGTCTCGGTCGTCCTCCTGACGGTCGGGATCGGGGCCGGCTCGCTGATGCGGATGGACGTCGCGCTCGGCATCTGCGTCGGCGTGCTCCTGCTGATGCTCCTCGTCAACATGGTGACGATCGCGCGGGACGTGTTCAAGATCTCGTTCGGCGGCGTCGGCCCGACGGAGCTCCGGCTCGGCGGGATCGCGCTCAACACGGCCGCGTGGGCCGTCGGGCCGCAGGACGTCGCCGTCTTCGGCCAGACGTGGACGCTGTTCGACCTCCTCGGCATCGGCCTCGGCGCGCTCCTCGGCGTCTTCTACGTCGTCTCGGCGATCCGCGAGACGCGGCTCATCGGCCGGCTCGACCCGACGCCCGAGGCGGGCGCGGACGGCCTCCCGCTCGACCCCACCGGGCAGGCGCGCGGCGGGAGCTGAGGCCTACGCCTCGACCTCCGCGACCCGGACCTCGTCCCCGGGCCGGACGACGCCCTCCCGGAGCACCCGGGCGTACCAGCGCGTCTCGTCCGGCGCGCGGTCCGGCTTGATCCGCTTGAACTGGCGGCCCGCGAAGGCGCCGGCGATCGTGTTGCACGGCTCGACGCGCTGCGTGAGCTGGAGCCGGGCCTCGCCCACCTCGAGCACGGCGCCCACCTCGAGCGACGGCCAGTCGAGCCCGGCGACGGTCAGGTTCTCGCCCACGGCGCCGGGGAAGATGGGGTGGCCCTCGGCCTGGAGCGCCTGGATCAGCTCGAGCGAGAACAGGCAGACGGCCCGCTCCGGCCCGCCGTGGACCTTCGGGTGATTGACGGCGTCGCCGGCGAGCCCCTCGCGCCCGACATGAGCCTCGGCGACGGCCCGCTTCGGCACGCCGCCGGGCGACGTGTTGACCTGGAGGACGCGGGCGGGCATGGCAGAGGAGGGCCGGGAGACGGGGGTGCGGAGACCGGGAGGGTACGCCGGAAACCGTGCGGGGACCGCCGGCCCGCTCCCCTCCCCCGAGCCGCTAGCGTGCCCGGTTCACCGTCCAGTCGTAGGCGAACGTGACGCGGCCGTCGGCGCGGAGGTCGGCGGCGGTGCGGCCGGCCAGGTGGCGGCGATACGTCGCCGCGCGCTGGCGGGGCATGCCGACGAGGATCACGTCGCCCAGCGGGTCGCCGTCGGCCTCGAAGTCCTCGGCGAACCAGTCGAAGATCGAGGACAGCGTGAGGCGACCGCGCCCGTCGAGGCGGGCCGCGCGCGACGAGCCGAGGAACGCCCGCCAGCGCGCGGCGAGGTCGGCGTCGAGCGTCGCCGCGGTGTAGGCCCGGTCGAGGAGGGGCGGGCACGAGATGGCCGCGCAGTTCAGGGCCACGTGGATCCGGTAGTCGGCCGTGCTCGGCCGCATCCGGCGGATCGGCGGGAAGACGGGCGCGCCGTTGGCCCGGTCCTGCCGGCGGAGGACCCCGTGCTCGAGCTGGTCGAGCGTCATGAACTGGCCCGCGACGCCGAGCGGCTCCCGGAAAAAGACGCCGAAGAGGTCGTCGCGCTCGAGGTTCGTGGCGTCGGGGTGGTCGAGGACGCGCTCCAGCACGTGCGCGTTGTACGCGTTGAGGAAGAAGGCCACCTTCTGCGCGTCGGTCCGCAGCGCGGCGACGTCCTGCCGGCCGATGGCGCCGAGC
>CAXRFJ010000258.1:0-4360 GCA_964229475.1 Rubrivirga sp. | reverse complement strand
CCGTACTGGGTCGAGCCCGAGGACGAGACGGGCCCGCGCGTGCCGGTCCGGTACGTCGTCCCGCCGGGCCTCCCGCTCTACCTCGGCGACGACGGCGACGGTCCGGCCCGGGCGCTGTCGGTCGCGCGGGCCCGGGGCGGGACCGTGTTCAACCTGGCACCGGAGGAGTGGGACGCGCTCGTCGCGGGCGTCGGCGACTTCGACGTCGCGGTGGCCGAGGCCGAGGCCGACGCCGAGGAGGACCGCGTGAGGGCGTCGGACATGGACCCGACGGAGCGGGAGCAGGTCGTCCGGGCCCGGCGCGGGCAGGGCGTGTTCCGCCGCCGGGTCGAGGCCATAGAATCCGGTTGCCGGCTGACCGGGACGACGGACCGGTCGGTCCTCATCGCGGGCCACGTCAAGCCGTGGCGCGTGGCGACGGACGCCGAGCGTCTCGACGGGCACAACGGGCTCCTCCTGGCCCCCCACGTCGACCGGCTGTTCGACGCCGGCCGGATCTCGTTCGCCGACGACGGTCGCGTGCTCGTGGCCGACGACGCGACGCGGGAGGAGATGGGGCGGTGGGGGCTCGACCCGGACGCGGTCGCCGGGCCGTTCGGCCGCCGCCAGAGGGAGTACCTCGCCTACCACCGGGAGGAGGTCTATCGAGGCCCCACCTCAGTCAGTTAGTCGTGTATAGCCCATATACTCCGACCCTGTCACCGGACGCGAAGGCCAAGATCGCCCCCCAGTGGCCCTGGTGGCCCAAATGGGGCTCTCAGGTGGCGACCGGCCAGTGAGATTAGTGTAACGGCCATTTCTCCATGGACAGCTTCGTCTCCCCGACGCTCCGCGCGGCGATCTACGACCTCGACGACGCGTGGACCACTGAGCCGCTCCGGCAGAAGAAGCTCCGGCTCCTCATCTACCTCGCTCGCGAGGCGACGCGGCGCCAGCGTGGTGGCGCCGTCTACCCCACCGAGGCCTTCGAGATCGGCACGCGAGGGGTGAAGGCGATCCGGGGGTGGGACCCCACGTCCCCGAGGAACGACGCGGGCGTCCGGAGGCTGCTCCACGACCTGTCCGACGCCCTGCCAGGGGGGGCGTTCAACATCGACCGGTACACGCCGCCGGCCGGCTCGGGCGGCCGGAACGCTCACCGCCGCGTCCGCGCGAGACGGACGGAGGTCTCGTTCGTCGACCTCCCCGGCTCCTTCTGGGAGGCCGCCGAGCACGAGCGGGAGGAGGGCGCGTCGGACGAGCTCGTCCACGTCGCCACGGGCCGCCCGGTCCGCTCCGACGACGGCCGCCGGCTCCGCGAGCGCGCTCTGCGTGCCGCCGCGGCGAAGCTCGTCCGGGACACGCCGCCGGAGACGGCCGAGCTCGTCGACTACCTCCACGGCCGGCCGGTCCGGTTCTACACCGAGCGCGTCGGGCGCTCCCACACCGGGCTCCTGACGACGGCCAGGAAGACCCGGGACGACGAGGTCCGCCAGGCCGAGCTCCGCGCCGTCCGCGGGCTCCGCGTTCAGCCCGTCCCCGTGTACACGACGACGGCCCGGACGCAGCGGGTCGTCCCGCACGGGGCCGGCCTCGCCACGGCGCCGTCGTGGGTCCGCCGGGCCGTCCTCGACGACGGCGTCGAGCTCGACATGGCCTCGGCCCAGCTCGCGCTCGTCGCCGCGCTGTGGGACGTTCCACCCGTCCGGGACTTCCTGGCCGAGGCCCTCGGCGACGGCCCGTCGTACTGGGAGGCCGTCTCCGACTGGCTCCACGGCGAGTTCCCCGGCGGCACGTACCGGCCGGACCGGCACGCCGACCGGCTCAAGGGCCTCCTGAAGACGGCGACGTACGGGATCTGCTTCGGGATGACCGAGCGGAACGTGGCCCGATGGGGCAACCCCAGGCGCATGGGCCCCAAGAAGAAGGCGCAGCGGGGACGTGACCTCGTTTGGCTCCGGCGCGCGTTCGGGGCGCCGGCCCTCGAGGTCGGCGCGCGCCTGCTCGGGCACCCGCTCGTCGCCGCCCTCCTCGAGGCCCGGGAGCGGCGCCTCGCCGAGATCGAGGGGGCCGGCGAGCTGACCGACGTGTTCGGCCGGACGTACCGGCTCGGGGACCGGCTCGGCGGAAAGAATGTCACGGCCCGGAGCGCGCTCGCGGCCGAGGCCCAGGGCGCGGAGCACTTCGTCATGCTCCGGGTCGCACGACCGTTCCTCGACGAGGACGAGCGGGCGCGCCGGGCGCGCGACGACGGACGAAGGGCGTACCCGGAGGCCGAGGTCGTCCTCTGGCAGTCCGACGGGTTCACGCTCCGGCTCCGTCAACCCGACCGGCTCGGCCTGTGGCAGCAGCGGGCCGAGGACGGCCTCCAGCGCGGGTGCCGTGAGCTGGAGGCCCTTGTCGGGTGCGCCACGATCCGCACGTGGCTTGAACTGAAGCACGGGCCGTGAGAAGGGGAAGAGCGGGAGCAATGACGAGTTCAGTTCCGCGCGACCGCGAGCAGCGCGTAGACGACGTCGCAGGCGGCCTCGACCGGGGGGACGGGGCCGGCGACGGGCGTCCAGACCCACGCGCCGGGCTCGAACTCCCACACGAGGACGAGCACGCCGGACGCCGGCGCCGTCGCGGCGGCGGCGACCGCCTCGGGTGGGCGGTCCTGGTCGTCCGGGACGTCGACCCAGACCGGCCCGTCCTTGAACCGGATCATCGGGGCCGTCCCCGTCCCCGGCCGCACGACGAGGTCGAGCGACGGGGACGGGGCGACGAGCGGGCCCTCGAAGAAGGCGAACCCCGGCTGGTCGGCGGAGGCGGCCTGGCTCACGGCGAACGCCGAGACCTCGTGCCAGTGGTCGAGCCCGAAGGCGACGAGCTCGGTGGTCAAGTTCCTCATCGGTCTCGGGGGCTAGAGGTGGGCGGTCGCCCCCGGCAGGCCGACCGGGAACGGGATCTCCTTCGGCCGGACGAGGAGGTTCTCCTTCTCGAACAGCATGACGCCGGCCTCGCGGACCTGGCGACGGACCGAGTCGGCCCACGAGAGCTCGGGCTGGCGGGCCGGCGAGTGGACGAGCCGGCCGTCGCGGCCGAGGAGCGTCGTCGCGCTCTGGCCGCCGATCGCGACCATCGCGACGCCGGCGTCGAAGAACGGCGAGAGGTCGCCGACGTCGCCCCGGAACGGCTCGATCGAGAGCCACGTGAACGCGGCGCCCTTCACCTCTGCCAACTGTTGGCCGTACTTGGCGTAGAGCTCGGCGCGGTCCTCAGGCGAGTACGTCCCGGTCCCGTACGGCTCGTCGCCGGTCAGCGTGAGCCCGACCGCGCAGTTCGGCGGGAACGTGAAGCGGTCGAGCCCCTTCGGGTGCTTCGTGAGGAAGAAGCAGAACCACTTGTCGCGGCGCTTGACCTCCTTGAGGACCGCCTTGACGTAGTACTCCGGGACCCACGTCCCGAACAGGTCGCCCATCGAGACCATGAACACGCTCCTCTCCCGCCACGCCTCCTCGCGACTGAGGCCCGAGACGTCCGGAACGCGGGTGTTCGCGAGGTGGCCGAGGCGGGCCGGGTACAGCGTGGGCAAGAATCCCTGGGCGAAGAGCCGGCGGGCGATCCCGGCCGCGTAGCAGAACTCGTGGCGGCACCCGTGCCAGCACCCCGTGAGCATGTTCGAGGTGAACCGGGCCCAGTCGACCGACTCCGTCGTCCGCTGCATCTCGGGAAAGAGCCGGTGCTCCTTGCAGTAGTCGCGGACCTCGTCGAGCATGAGCTTCTCGGCTCGGACCGGCCCCCCGAGCCGCTCGAGCTCGCCGACCTCCGCGACGACCTGGCTCACGCCGGCAGGCACGTCGGCCACGAGCCGGGCCGGCACGAGGCCGGTCGGGAGCGCGACGAGGAGCGGGCGCTTCTCGTCGGACCGGACGAAGGCCGAGTGCCGCTTGACGACGGCCTCCTCACCCAGCACGACGAGGTCGTCGATCGGCGTCTCGGATGTCCCCTCGGGCGCGTCGGGCTCCGCTTCTTGGGCCGCGACGAGGTCGACGGCCTCGCCAACGACGACGGCGTCCGTCGCGCCCTCGCCGTCTTCGAGGACCGCGGCCTTGTAGCCCTCGACGAGGTCGGCGACCATCGCGGCCGTGACGTCCTCGCCGAACGCGTTGGCACGGGCGGTGACGGCTGGCCGGTGGGCCTTCGCGATCGCCCTCAGCGCGCGCCGGGCGTCCGCCGGCCAGTGGGCCGTCGAGGTGGGCTCCGTCAGGAGCGCCTTGACGGCCCGGAGGACCTTGGCCCCGGAGGGCCGACCGGGCGCGGCGAGCACGGCGTCCCAGACGCGCGCGCGGTCGTCGGCCGGGAGGCCGGCGAGGTGCCGGGCCTGAGACTCGTTGGCCGG
>CAXRFJ010000257.1:0-2247 GCA_964229475.1 Rubrivirga sp. | reverse complement strand
TGGGTGCCTTCCGGGGTGCCTTCAGGGGCGCCCGCGTCGTCGTCGTCGTCGTCGACGATCATGCCCCCGAGGACGTCCCGCCTTCCCCACGCCGCGCCGTCGAAGGACTCCTCGGATTCGTCGTCGGCCTCGTCGGATGCTTCGTCGTCGGCGTCGTCGGGGCGCGCGGGGCTGGGTGCGCGCGCGCCGTCGCCTTCGCCGTCGTCGCCGTCGCCCGCTCCGATGCCGAGAAGACCCGCGGAGGAGACCGGGCGCCGGATGTCGCCCCTAGCGGCGGCGACGGCGACGGCGACGTCGCGGACCCGGCCCCCGGGGAGGATCGGGTTCACCGCCGCGTCGTAGTCCGGGCGCTCGCGGTTCTCCCGCAGCGCGGACGCGACGTGCGCCTGCACCGCATCCGGCCCGTCCAGCGCGAACTCCTCCACGTCAATCGCGCGGTACCACGATTCGTCATCGCGTCGCGCCCCGCGCGCGAAAGACGGGCGCGCGCACGCGGACGCGACGACGAGCGCGCGGAACCACGCCGTCTCCCACACCCAGGGCTCGACGCGGACGGGCACCGCCAGCGCCGCCTCGGACCACGTCCCGTCGTGGTTGGCCGCCCGCGCGCGGAACACGTAGTCGCCCGGCGGGAGGCCTGTGTAGCGGGCCCGCCGCTCGGTCCCGGCCTCGACCCAGTCCCGGTCGAGCCCGTCGAGGCGGTAGGCGTAGCGGCTCTGGCCGGGGTCCTCGAACGCGAGGGCCGCGAGCGTGAACGTGGCCGTCCGCTCGCGCGGCGACAGCACGACGCCCTCCAGCCCGCGCCCGTCGAGCCGGCGGACGCCCTCCCGCGACGCCGCCTCGACGCCGACGAGGGCCACCTCGGGCCGCCGACGGTCGGGCCGGATCGCCTCCGGGGCGAACCCGACGACGCCGGTCGCGCCGCCGAAGACGAGGCGCCCGTCGCGCGTCCGCAGCCGCGCGCCGCGGTTGAACTCCATCGTCCCGATCCCGTCGGCGAGGTCGTACGTCGTGACCGCGCCCGACGCGGGGTCGAGGCGGGCGAGGCCGCGGTTGGTGCCCAGCCACAGCCACCCGCGCCCGTCGGGCTGGACGCTGTAGACGACCGTGCCCGGCAGCCCGTCGGCCGTCGTGAGCTGGCGGACCGTGCCGTCGGCGCGGCGGTGGAGCAGGCCCTCGACCGTGCCCACCCACACCCCGCCGCGGCCGTCGGGGAGCACGTCGTAGGTCGCCTCGCCCGATGGCCGCTCGCCGGCCGCGTTGACCAGCCCGAGCGCCTCGAACCGCCCCGTCGCGGGGTCGAGCCGGTCGAGCCCGCCCGACGGCGAGCCGATCCAGAGCGCGTCGCCGTCGCGCCGGATCGCGTTGACGACCGGCTGGCTGGGCCCGCGCGCGTCGCCGGTGACGGGGAACGGGACCGCCCTGCCGCGCGCCGGGTCGTAGCGCACGAGGCCGCCGAACGAGCCGATCCACAGCCGCCCGTCCGCGTCCTCCGCGATCGACGTCAGCGCCGACCCGCCGAGCACCGACTCGACCGCGGGGTGGCGCGTCGCCCGTCCCGTCCGCCAGTCGAGCTCGGCGAGGCCGCCGATGCCGCCGGCCCAGAGCCGGCCCCGCCCGTCGACGTGGAGCGTCCAGACGCCCCCGAGCGCGGCCGGCCGCGGGCCGCCCGCCCCGAACCGCTCGGCCCGGCCCGTCGCGGGGTTGAGGCGGTCGAGGGCACCGTCGAACGACGCCGCCCAGAGCGCGCCGTCGGGCGTCTCCGCGAGGGCCGACACGGCGGGACTCCCGAGCGAGGCCGGGTCGTTGGGCCGGTGGCGGAGCGTCCAGAACGGCTTCCGCGCCGGGTCCGAGCGGTAGACGCCGCCGTAGGTCCCCACCCACACCGCCCCGCTCCGGTCTCGGTGGATGGCGCGGACGTAGTTGTGGAGCCAGTCCGGCCGCTCCCGGTCGACGAGCGTCGTCCGGCACGCGCCGCCGGCGCACCGCGCGAGGCCGTCCCCGTCCAGCCCGACGAGCGCCTCACCGCTCGGGAGCAGCGCCAGCGCGCGGGCGCCCGGCCGCGGGTCCCCCTCCACCCGGGCCACGCCGTCGCCGAGCACGAGCGGCCCGGCGCCGGAGAGCCAGACGCCCCCCTCGGCGTCGAGGCCGAGCACGTAGCCCGCCCCGACCGCGGCGTCGACGCGCCAGCGGCCCGTGACGCGCCGGCGGCGGACGTCGGCGCGGACGAGCGTGGCCGCCCCGGGC
>CAXRFJ010000256.1:0-2836 GCA_964229475.1 Rubrivirga sp. | reverse complement strand
GGCGCGAGGCGGACATCGCCATCCGGAACTTCCAGCCCAAGGAGCCGGACCTCATCGCCCGAAAGGTCGGCGAGTCCATGGCGCGCGTCTACGCCGCCCCGAGCTACCTCGAGCGCGTCGGCCCGCTCGTCGAGCGTCGTGAGGAGCGGGACGGCGTGCCCGGTCAGGACCTCGCGCGGGTGCGGGTCGAACGTCACGACGGTCGGCACGCCGCCGATCTGGCGGGCGCGCTCGACGAGGTAGCGGACGATGGCCTGGTGGCCGAGGTGGACCCCGTCGAACGTCCCGGTCGTCACCACCGAGTCGGGGTTCGGCGTGAGGGCGTCGCCGTGCTCGCGCGTCATGCGTCGCGGAGCGCTTCGGGGCCGCGGGCGGCCTCCACGAGCGCATCGAGCCCCCACGCCTCACGCGCCTCGAACGGGCCGATGGCCTCCCGCCGGAGCGCGACGAGGTGCCCCCCCACCCCGAGCGCCTGCCCGAGGTCGTGGGCCAGCGACCGGACGTACGTCCCCTTCGAGCACTCGACGCGGACGTCGACGTCGTCGCCCCGTCGGTCGAGCACGTCGAACGCGTAGACCGTCGTCGGGCGCGGCTCGATCTCGACCTCCTCGCCGCGGCGGGCCTTCTTGTAGAGCCGCTCCCCGCCCTTCTTGATGGCCGAGTAGATCGGCGGACGCTGGAGGATGTCGCCCCGGAAGTCCTGGAGCGCGGCCTCGATCTGATCGTCCGTCACGTGCGACGCGTCGACCTCGGTCTCCACCTCGGAGTCGGCGTCGTAGCTGGCCGTCGTCTGGCCGAGGCGGACGGTCGCGGTGTAGGTCTTGGGCAGGCCCATGAACCGGTCCTGCTGGCGCGTGGCCTCCCGGCCGACGAGCACGATGAGGAGCCCGGTCGCCATCGGGTCGAGCGTGCCGGCGTGGCCCACCTTCTTGACGCCGAGCGCCCACCGGACCCGCTTGACGACGCCGAACGACGTGATGCCCTGCGGCTTGTCGACGAGGATCGCGGCCGGGGCGGCGGGGTCGCCGAGGCCGGCCGCCTCGGTCACGATGCGGAGGTCGTCCGCCACGCCTAGTACTCGCCGCGGGACGGCGTCTCGTCCTCGGCCCCGGCCTCGTCCGCGCCCGTCTCGTCGCGCTCGGCGGCGATCTGGGCGAACAGCTCGTCCATCCGGGCGCGGCGCTGCGGGCCCTCGTCGAGGAAGAACTTGAGGTCCGGCATCCGCTTGAGCTGGTGGCGGATCCGGGCCGAGAGCGCCCGGCGGATCTCGGACGACTGCGCGTCGAGCCGGGCGATGGCCGCCTTGCGCTGCCGGTCGTCGGCGCCGAGGACCGAGACGTCGACGTAGGCCGTCCCGAGGTCGTCCGTCATGCGGACGCCGGTGACGGTCACGAGCGACTGGCTGGCCTCGCCGAAGTCCTGCTGGAGGAGGTCGGCCACCTCGCGCTGGATCATGCGGCCGACGCGGTCGGTGCGGATGGACATGAGGGATGGGGGATGCGGGATCGAGAGGGATGAGGGAGAGGCCGAATGCCTCCGTCCCCCATCCCTCCAGCCCTCGGTCTAAACCGCGAGCTTCCGCTTCTCCTCGGTGACGACGAAGGTCTCGAACTGGTCGCCGACCTTGATGTCGTTGTAGTTCTGGACCGTGATGCCGCACTCGTAGCCGGCGGCGACCTCCTTGACGTCGTCCTTGAACCGGCGGAGCGTGTCGATCTCGCCCTGGAAGATCACGACGCCGTCGCGCACGATCCGGAGCTTGTCGTCGCGCCCGACCTTGCCCTCGACGACGTAGGAGCCGGCGATCGTGCCGACCTTCGGCGCCTTGAACGTCTCGCGGACCTCGACGGTCGAGGTGACGGTCTCCTTCTCCTCGGGCTCCAGGAGCCCCTCGAGCGCGTCGCGGACGTCCTCGATGGCGTCGTAGATGACCGAATAGAGCTGGATGTCGATCTCCTCGCGCTCGGCGATGGCGCGGACGCCGGCCACCGGGCGGACCTGGAAGCCGATGATGACGGCGTCGGAGGCGACGGCCAGCATCACGTCGGACTCGGTGATCGCGCCGACGCCCGAGTGGACGATGTCGACGGCGACCTCGTCGTTCGAGAGCTTGAGGAGCGCGTCCGAGAGGGCCTCGACCGAGCCGCCCACGTCGCCCTTGACGACGAGGTTCAGGTTCGTGATGCCCTCCAGCTTGATCTTGCGGGAGAGGTCGGCGAGCGTGACGTGGCGGCGCTGGTGGAGCGTCTGCTCGCGGATGAGCTGCTGGCGCTTCGACGCGATCTCGCGCGCCTCGCGCTCCTCCTCCATCACGATGAGCCGGTCGCCGACGTCGGGCGCCGAGCTCAGGCCGAGGACCTGGACCGGCGTCGCGGGCCCGGCCACCTTCACGCGCTCGTCGCGCTCGTTGAACATGGCCCGGACGCGGCCGGACGTGAGGCCGACGACGTAGGCGTCGCCCTCCTCCAGGGTCCCGTTCTGGACGAGGACCGTGGCGACGACGCCGCGGCCCTTGTCGAGCCGGCTCTCGACCACCGTCCCGACGCCGTAGCGGTCGGGATTGGCCGTGAGCTCGAGGAGGTCGGCCTCGAGCTGGACCTTCTCGAGCAGCGAGTCGATGCCGGTCCCGTCGTGGGCCGAGATCAGCTCGCACTGGACGCTGCCGCCGTACTGCTCGACCTGGACGCCCTGCTCGGCGAGCTGGGCCATGATCTTGTCCGGGTTGGCCGTGTCGCGGTCGAGCTTGTTGATCGCGATCACCATCGGCACCTCGGCGGCGCGCGAGTGGTTGATGGCCTCGAGGGTCTGGGGCATCACCGCGTCGTCGGCGGCGACG